>CABYSN010000108.1 GCA_902521645.1 Planctomycetota bacterium | reverse complement strand
GTTACATTGGCTGGAATGTTGCCAGCTTATTCCATGTGTGCGATTGATGCCCTTGGCATTCCATCGATGTTTACAGATGCCGTTATTGAATCGGAATGTGCATTTTGCGGTGAAAAGATTACCATCGATGTGAAAAACAACATGCCCGTTGCCAATCCTGATACCGTGGTTGTAGGCTTGGGAACAACGGATGCTGCCGATACCAACGCATGCTGCGATTCTTCTTGCGAATCGAATGAGCCAACGTCCATTTCTACCAGCTGTTGCCCAGCCATTCAATTTTATTGTTCTGAGGAACATTGGCAAAAAGCGAATGAAAAGAATTCAACAACGGCGAAGGACAAGCTGACTCTTGCGGAAGCCTTTGAGGTTGGGGCTGCTGTTTTTGGCGGCACGTTATCTGGCTCTAAGGGTAAGTAAAATCTCATGAATGAAGTAAACTATATATTTACCCTGTACTAAGGTACGTGGTTTATGCTGTAAGTGAGGTGAGACGTATGAAATTTCGTATCGGAGAACTGGCTGACAAGTGCGGTGTTAACAAGGAGACCATTCGATATTATGAGCGTTTAGGCTTAATTCCAGAGCCTGAACGTACGGAAAAAGGATACCGAATGTATTCCCAACAAACGGTCGATCGATTGCATTTCATAAAACGAATGCAGGAATTAGGATTTACCTTAAATGAAATTGATAAATTGCTAGGGGTTGTCGATCGCGATGAAGCGAAGTGTCGTGATATGTATGATTTCACTATTTTGAAGATAGAGGACATTCAACGTAAAATTGAAGATCTTAAAAGGATTGAACGAATGCTGATGGATCTTAAAGAAAGATGTCCCGAAAACAAAGATATTTACGAATGCCCCATTATTGAAACACTGATGAAGAAATAAGAGGTGAAACAGAAATGAAAAACATAATAAAAAGTTCAGGTTGGTTTCTTGTCGCACTCATCACATGCCCGTGTCATCTGTTTTTACTACTTCCGTTGATTGCAGGAACAGCACTGGGATCATACTTCACGGAATTTAAAAATGTTATTTTCATCATGATGGGTCTGTTATTCGTTTTCGCTCTTTTCAAGGGCTGGAGAAAACTTGATCCAGAAACAAAAGAGGAAACAAAGAAAGATACAACCACACATGATTGTTGCAGCATGGAGAAGTTCAAGTCATGAAAGAAAAAGTTTCACAAGTAGCCACTGTATTTTCAGCTTTTGTTATGGCGGGTTGTTGCCTGGGTCCACTAATCTTGATTCCCCTTGGACTCACTGGGTTTGCAGGCGCAATCGCATTCTACTCGTTGAAGTATCGGTTATTGTTCAGCATCGTTACCATTGTCCTTCTTGCGTACTCCTTTTATATGGTTTATGGAAGAAAGGGTAAAAGGAAAAGTTCTGTCATTGGCTTATGGATTACAACGTTCCTTGTTTTTACCATGTTTCTTTTCTTATTTTCAGTTGAAAGTTGACTATAAAAAATGGGGTGTATTATGTGAAAGTACAAATAATCAGGATTATGATGTTGCTATCCCTTATGCTAGTGGTTAGTGCATGCAGTAACGAACAAGAAGTCCAAAAAACTGAAGTATCTAAGAGTGAAGTGAAAACAACTGCTATGAATTCAGAGAAGGATGTAAAAGCTATTACTGAAGCTGAGAAGACGGGGACATTCATGGTTATAGCAGGGATGGATTGCTGCCCGCCATCAGTTGTGGAAGATGCCATTGCACAGGTTGAAGGTGCTGGCAAAACAGCCATTAAAGTTAATGGAAGCACCGCGGAAGTAACGGTTTCTTTTGATGATACGAAAACCAATTTAGATGCAATTAAGACGGAGGTTTCAGACTTGGGTCTCCCCGTCGAATAAAAGGAGGATATTTTTACCATGAAAAAATATCGAGTGAACGTGCAAGGAATGACATGTTCGGGTTGTGAACAGCATGTAGCTGTCGCTCTTGAAAACATGGGTGCAAAAGCGATTGAAGTAGATTTTCGCCGTGGAGAAGCTGTATTTGAGCTTCCTGATGACGTGAAAGTTGAAGACGCGAAA
>CABYSN010000107.1 GCA_902521645.1 Planctomycetota bacterium | reverse complement strand
GTAGGCGTTTGCCATTTCCATGGCGATGATCATGTTCTCACCGTCGCTGGAGGCATCGAAGCCGCCCATCATGGGGCTCTGAGACATCGACAGGAACTTGTTCGGGCGTTTGACGGCGGTCTTCGCTTCCTGTCGCATCGCTTGCGGCATGCCTTCCGCTTCGATCTTCAAGGTGGCATCGACCGTGGCCATGTCGAGCGTCTTGTAGAAGGCCGCCATCTCCTCGAGGAGCTTCTTGGCCTCGGGTTGGATTTGTCCACCGGCATCCTGTGTCTCGAGGGCGCTCTCCTGGGCCTGAAGGCTGGCGCACGCTCCGAAGACGAGTCCTGCGCAGATGATCGAAGGGGTGAGAAGCATGGTGATTCCTTGGAGTTGTTTCAGTGAGTACGTACCGACAGTCTAACAGTGACCACGGGTCACGTTGCATTGGAGGGGACGCTGAGATGGTCGGGCCCGGGTCAGTTGTCCTGGTGATCCGAATCGGTTTCAGCGCTCGGGTCGAGGCTGGGGCGCTGGATCACGAATCCGATGATCGCAGCGACCGCGATCAGGATTGGAAGGATCTTCGGCACTTCATGGATGTGCTCGATGATCGGTTCTCTGATCGCATCAAATCGAAGCAGGAGTGCCAGGCCGCCGCCGACGAAGAGGACCGCGCCACTGACCGTCATGAAGAAGGTCACGACCAATCTTGAGAGAATGAAGCTCGCAAGTGCGAGACCGATGAACCCCATGCCGGCTCCGGCCCAGGCCTCCGCGACATGTTCCGGCGCCAGCAGGACCCAGGCATTGATTCCGACGAACGCTCCAGCGCCTCCGGCGAGAACCGCGATCGTCCATTTCAGCATGGGTGCCGCCAGTGTCGCGCACAAGAGGCCGATCGCGAGTGAGATCACCATCGAACGGCCCATGGAAAGACTCATGAGGTGTCCCAGTCCGATTCCGGCGAGCAGAGCGAGCAGCAGAACGATTCCCCGGTGCCATCGGAATCCTCTTGCGAGGCATACCGCTCCGGTGGCGGTCAGCACGGCGGCGACAAGAATCGAAAGCGAGTCGATCGTCTGAATCAGCAGTTGGGGCTGTGCCATGATGTCGAATCGTGCAACGATCTCGCGAAACGTCCCGCCGAGTCCGTCGGCGTCGACTGGAAGTGTTCCCATTGTCAAGGTCGCGATTTCTGAAATCATCGGGTACGACATTTAAAATGCTCCAGTCTCGAGGGGGCTTTCAGCAGTGTTCCGGGTGTTCTTCGGCTTTTCTGCGTTCAAGCAGCCATGAAAACAATCCACCAAGCAGGGCCAGTACAAGCCATCCGAGTATCCAGAGGCCCGGGTCCATCGACTTGAGTGCCGCGCCGCCTGTGGGGTAGATGATCTCGGTGAGCATCAGCCCTCCGAGAAGGACAAGCCCGGAACCGGCCATCGCAGTGACCAGCGCCCCGGAGCATCGCCGTGCGCCAACGCTCAGGAGTATTCCGAAGACCGCTCCCAGCACTGAGGCTATGGCCACGTATTGTTTCTGAATCGTGGTCAGTCGATTCCACAAATCCCCGCTTTGGATCAGTGCGGATTGTGTGGTGCGGCTGACCTCGGACCCGAATTTTTCCAGGCCGGTGTTCAACTGACCCCAGGCGTCATCCGCAAGAGCGATGGTGTGTTGCTTCGCGGCGTTTGAAAGTCTCTCCTCGAGCGTCGGCGACGAATCCGAGGCGTCCGGTTCGTCCTGCACATTGACGGACATCTGTGCCGGCAATCTTTCGGTGTCGTATGGCTTGGGTGGGACGATTTCAATCCAGCCATTGATCAGAATGATGCTGCACAGGCCGCCGGAAAGTACGCCGCAGCTTGCCGCCATCAGTGATGTGATCGTCAGTTTCCAGAAAAGAAGGCCCAGGCCCAGGCCGATCGTCGCGCCGATGAATGCCGGGACCATCAGGGGTGGTGGTGCCGTGAGCAGGGTGCAGAGAAGATGTCCGCAGAGTGCACCGCCGGTCGCCCCGATGACTCCAAGGCCGATTCTGAGCACCTTGCGGCCGAAAATGAGCATGAACAGACCGGTGATGATCGCGATACCCGCCATGAGAGGGAGGAT
>CABYSN010000106.1 GCA_902521645.1 Planctomycetota bacterium | reverse complement strand
AGACGAAGAACTTAAATAAGCCGTTCCTTTAAATAGGAATCGGCTTTTTAAATAGGAGATTGAAAATATGACGACGTTACCTACACCTACGGACTTTTATTTGAATGTACCTCTATACAAAGGATTCAAGTATGGAAACGATGATTTTTATCCCTTGACTGAAATTTTGTTTTACAACGGCTTGATGGATTGTTATTGCTCTCAATGTCAGAAGGAAAGTACCTTTCATAGCATCGAAAATGAGCCCCATATTAGCCATAACTTTTATGGGATATATGGGGACCGTAGCAATAACCTCACTGATGAAGAAAAGCAAAACTACTATAACCAGATAGCTTCAACTAAATTTGATCCAATAAATAAAAAGTTCTACTGCGCAAGAAACCATGAACATACTTTATTCTTTACGTTCTTAATTAATGGACCAACGATAACAAAAGTGGGACAGTTCCCCTCGATAGCTGATTTTAGTACAGTTGATCTAAAAAAATATCGTGAAATACTCGGAAAAGAAAGGTATACAGAACTCACTAAAGGGATTGGTTTAGTTTCGCATGGTGTCGGAATTGGTTCTTTTGTTTATTTACGAAGAATATTTGAACATTTAATTGAGGAAGCTCATCTAACTGCAAAAATAACGGGTTTAGCGTTAAGCGATGAGGAATTTAATAAACAAAGAATGGACGAAAAAATAGTAATATTAAAACACTACTTACCTATCTTCCTTGTTCAAAACCGAAAATTATACGGTATTTTGAGCAAAGGAGTTCATCAATTAACCGAACAGGAATGCTTAGCTATTTTTCCTTCAGTTAAATTAGGAATTGAATTGATCTTAGATGAAAAGTTACTCGAGTTCCAGCGCCAAAAGAAAATACAAGCTGTAACAAAAGATTTATCGAGGATTCAGCAAACAATTAACTAATAGCTTTCAATGTCTATTCCTCTAAAAGTAAAAGAGGCTCTATAAAAGAGCCTCTTGTCTTAAAAACATACACAGCAAATACTGTGGACCTTTAAGTGATACTATCGTATGATGTATCACGCCTATATTATGTCCAAATACACGAAAAAACAGCCCCTTTTTCAAAAGATGCTGTTTCCTCGGAGCTTGAATTACATAACGTAACAGTTTGTTACGGACCTTTAAGATATTTTCAGTATAAACAACAGAATGCAAACTGTCAAAGAAAGCTTGCGCCATTTTTTACAATTAGCGGTAAAGCTATGTTAGTTTTTGCGTTTTTTCTCATTTTTACGTGGTGGTTGAGTAGCGAAGTGCTGCTGAATTTGTTCATACACTTTTTCCATATCCTCATACTTCACAGTAGCAATCTTACCTTTTGAACGCAGAGGCTTGTCCAGACGTTTCTTGCTAATAACCCGCATGTGTTCAACAAGAGCTGTATTATCATACTCACTCAGATCAACATGATACCATATTTCATCGTTCAACCGTTGTGATGAAAGGGGTATTACCGTACATTGGTCCATTTTTCGATTAGATCTAAGTAATAATACAGGACGATGTTTATTTTCTTCTGATCCGATATTAACACCAAGATACGCCCAGTAAATACCACTGTGTATTAAAGGAAAGTCGGGGTATTCTCTCTTCTTAAAAAAGCCATCAGGAGTTATTTCGCCATGAAGTAACTTTAATTTCTGTTTCATCCATTGAGCGTACTTCATAGCCTCTTCATTTACATCATTACCCTCAATAACTTCTATTGCTTCCAATAATAATTGTAATTCATCGAGTTCTTCCTTAATGGCCTTCCTTGTTTCCTCACTTAGTGACATAACAAACTTTCCCCTCTCCTATAGAAGTCTATCACCAGCCTCTATTTTTATTATCGCCTTTCTTCATACTGTCCTCATCCCAAAACCACCCCTCATGATAAGGAGTTAAAAATGTATGGGCTGGACCGTTCAATTCTAATTGAAAACGTTCGATCAGCTTCGCGTCTTCCAGTTCCTTAATCCAAGAGCTGATTGTTCGATTAGACTTCCCGAAGTAACTTGCCATGCTATCAATAGTTACCCATGTCTCACCATTTTTATTATCAGACATTAAACCTAAGTAAACATATAACCTTAA
>CABYSN010000105.1 GCA_902521645.1 Planctomycetota bacterium | reverse complement strand
AGGGTGATCTACCATGAAGAGAACGATGAGACCCGGCCGTCAGGTGGGATCTGATTCGATTCGAAAGCTCAGCCGAGAGCGATTCGGGCCACACGCCGTGATGACCATCGGGCGGTCTTCCAGGCGAGGAGTGCGACCACGCCGCAGGCGGCGCCGAGAAGCAGGCCGGTGAACGGCATGCTGAAACCGGCCAGTGAGACGGAAGCGCACTCGGTGCAGATGGACGCGAGGTCGTTTCCAAGAGCGGCGGAAGAAGAGCAGTTGGGGCAGCAGGTGTTCATACGTTCTCCAGAGATGCGTTTAATGACATCAAGCTGTCGATAGTAGCAGGTCGAGGCCGTCATGGACAGCCCCTGGAAAAGGCCCTGCCAATCACTCTGAAGGGGTGCAAAACACCGATTCAATCATCGCCGAGAGGTCACTCGGCGTCGGCTTCAAGCGAGTTCATCGTGTCCAGGTCGACCCAGCGACCGAGACGGCGATAGGGCTTCGAGATGTCGACGTTTCCGAAAAGCCGATCCATGCGACGAAGATCGACGACCAGCAGAGGCCTCGATTCGTCGACCAGAAGCGACGCGGACCAGGGCATCTCGGCTGGCGAGAGCGCAAGCATCTCGAGCGCCATCTGTCGCTCGACACGTTTGTCGGAAAGCCTGGGGCGACGGCCATCGAGGTAGAGTTCGATCTCCCGCTCGATCCGCTCACGTCCCCCCTCCATCATCGAGGACATGGTCTCGAGAACCGCCCGGGTGTCCGCACGAGAGAGATAACTCCGAGCCCGCGCGCCTTCTCCGGTCCGGTAGGCGCCAAGCATCAGGCAGAAACCGAGCCGCCCTTCACGGGAATGTTCGAGAATCGCCTCAGTCCTCATCTCCCCACCACCGGCACCCGAGAGAAGGTATGCCGCCAGTTGCAGCCGCCTTCGCATGAATTCATCCTCGGCGAGGTCCGCCAGCGCGAGCGCCGCGCTTCGACCGAGATTCTTGCGATCGAGCAGGCCGGAAAGGGCGAAAAGGTGTGCGGCGGTGCGCAGCTCCTCACGGGTGCTGGCGGCATCGGCGAGCTCTTCCGCGAGTTCGAAATATGCGACCGGTCGATTCGGATCCAATTCGGACATGCGCGCCTCCCAGTCGGTTTGCTGCGAGGCGGAGACGTTCGCAGATCGAACTGAAAGAACGAGCAGCGCACCGAGAAGACACATGAGGAGACGGTGTCGGAAGATCATCGGGACACCTCCCGGTCCGATTGAAGTCGATCGATCAGCAGGCGTGCGATCTCGCCTTCGAGAATCAGTATCTGATCGAGCACGTTCGTCGCGGCAGCCATCGCCGCAACGGCATCGGAATGCCTCTCTGCAAGTCGAGTGCGCAGATCGGGCCTGAGCAAGGCGGTTTCAAAGCACATGAGATCCATCAAGGAGAACAGCTGGGCGACGACCTTCTGAGGTTCACGCATCGCCTGTCCTGATCGCACCGCACGTCTGCGAGTGAGTTCCGAAATGCTTGCGGGAATGGGATCCCTGACGGCACGATTCTCGAGCCGCATCAGGGCGGAATCCACCAGACTCGAAACGTGGGAGGACGCAGGGAGATCCGGACCCCCCGAATCGGATCCACGAAGCCGGCCTCGTCTTTCAAGCGCCTCGGTGTACTCCAAGGCCATCCGATCGATGTCGTGCATCGAGGTTTCAAGGAGTGTGAAGGCATGTTGAGCGAGTTGCCGGCGGGCCTCGAGAGACCAGTTGTCGTCTCCGACCGCGGGAAGACCCTGACCACTCAGACTCTGGATGAATTCAGAGGTGGCCCGTTCACGACGCGGGCGTTCGAAACCTTCCAGAAGTGCCTTGGCGACATTCGGACCGAGTGCGAAGTACTCGGTGGTGATCGCTTGCGCCAGTCGACGAATGTCCGGAGTCGGCCCCTGGAAGACCACTTGAGCCAATGCCGCGGCATCCTCCACGCCGAGATCGCCCCCTTCGTATCCCTCGAGTTCACGAAGGGCTTCGAGACGCTTGGAGGCATCACGTCGGGCACGGTCCCACAGCGCCGCCCAACCACCATCCCGCGTGGTGCTGCGACCCGCTTCACCGAAGAGCTCATTGGAACGAAGCGTCAGCACGCCCCCTTCGACACGCATGGCCTCGGCCTCACGAAGTGATTCGAGGGCGTCGACTCTGCGGTCGAG
>CABYSN010000104.1 GCA_902521645.1 Planctomycetota bacterium | reverse complement strand
CATCGGCGGTCATGAAGACCAAGGGCTTCGTTTCGAACGAGCAGCTGGAATCATTCAGATCCGCCGGCTACGACGACCAGGCCGTGATCGAGGTCATCGCCGCGATTTCGGCGCACACCTTCACGAACCTCTTCAACCACGTGCACGGGACGGATGTCGATTTTCCGATCCCCCCCGCCACCTAAACCGCGCCGGTCGGCCCTGCACTCCTTTGAGTCGCAGGAAATCACGTCCGAGGCGGACATGACCCGACGGACCCGGGGATGTTTCGGACTTCGTCGTATCACGGAAGAACACGCGAGAT
The DNA here is from genome assembly GCA_902521645.1 of Planctomycetota bacterium. Taxonomy (GTDB): domain Bacteria; phylum Planctomycetota; class Phycisphaerae; order Phycisphaerales; family SM1A02; genus UBA8087. The sequence goes on along the minus strand of CABYSN010000104.1, from coordinate 1,906 downwards.
GAAATCACAGGAACGACGGTTTCCAAAAGCGATCATGGCCACCCTGCTGGCATGTGTGGCTGGATGCGCCGCTTCCGAACACCGATCCAGGAGCATCGAAGCGCCCTCGAACTCATCGGAGATCATCCGAGTCGATGACGTAGATGCTTCCCACGGATCGGAGATCTTTCTCATTCTCGAGAGTGAATCCGTCGACATCGCCAGGATCGATGCACTGATCTCAGCCGGAGCCGATATCAATGTCCGCCACCCGAATGGCATGACACCACTGATGCATGCGGCCGCCTCCTGCCGGCAGGAAGAGGTCATTCAGTACCTGATCGAATCAGGCGCCGACATCGACATGAAATCGGAACTGGGAAGCACCGCACTCATGATCGCGGCTTCGCTCAACCAGAACCCATCGATCCATCGGGTCCTGCTTGAGTCCGGAGCCGATCTCGACACGCGAGACGAGAACGGACTCACCGCACTGGCGATCGCTTCAGGCGACAATCCGAATCCGGTCGTGATCCGGACACTCATAGCGGCAGGCTCGGACATCGAATCGCGCGATCGGATCGGTCTCAGCCCGCTGTTCTACGCCGTGGCGAACAACCCCAATCCAGAAGTCACGTTGACGTTGATCGGCTCGGGCGCGGCGGTGGACATCGCACTTTCAAACGGCCTGACGCCGCTCATGATGGCCGCTGCGAAGAGCACGCGATCGGAAGTGATCCTTCACCTCGTGAACGCGGGCGCGGATGTCGAAAGAACCGACTCGATGGGCAGGAACGCCCTGGACTACCTCGAAGCGAATCCGGTGCTGTCGGAAACAGCGGCACGGGATCTGCCGATCCTGAATGAAGAGACAGCAGATCCCTAGATTTCAGGACTCCCTTCATCTCCGTCGAGGGATCAACCGCGGAGGCGTCTCGGGCGGCTAGGATGCGAACATGACAGAGACGGACCGTGGCGGACGAACCACACGGTCGAACAGGGACGGAAAACAGAGCACCGCACAGACAGGAGCACGCATCACATGGTCATGATCGACGTGACATACCAGGGCGAACTGAGAACCGAAGCCAGACATCAGCCCTCCGGATCGAAGCTCATCACGGATGCGCCGGTGGACAACCACGGCAAGGGCGAAGCATTCTCACCGACCGATCTTGTGGCGACGGCGCTTGGAAGCTGCATGCTCACGATCATGGGGATCGTCGCGGCGCGACACGACTGGAAGATCGAGGGCGCCACGGCATCGATCGAGAAGACGATGTCGGCCTCGCCACCGAGAAGAATCGAGAAGATCTCGGTGTGCCTGAAGATTCCCGCTGGTTCGCTTGATGACGCCGCCAGGCATGCGCTTGAAAAAGCGGCCCATGCCTGCCCGGTCCATGCCACACTCGGGGAGAACGTCGAGATGCCTGTGGAGATACTCTGGGACTGAGCGCCGAATGGCCTAGGCCCCGGACGAGACCACATCCTGAAGCAGGGCTTCCCAGGAAGCGCACCGCTGTTCCATGGTGTGACTCCGATCGAGCGCGTTTCTCGCACGAACTCCGGAGCGACGGCAGAAATCAGGATCATCCGCATAGGCGGCGATCAATCCTGCAAGCTTCTCGGAGTCACCGGGCAGCACCGAAGCGCCACACTCGCTTTCAACGATGACTCGTGAAATCTCGCTCTGGGAGGGCCCGACGTAGAGGGCCGGCCTCGACACGGCGAGGATGCCGAAGAGCTTGCAAGGGACCATCACCCCTTCCCTGCCGGAAAGCAGCGTCACCAGATGCGCGTCCGCAGCGGAGAGGAGTTCATCGAGTCGCTCCCGAGGCTGATACGGCGCCAGTATGCAGGTCGATTCGAGTCCGTTGTCCCTGACGTAGGACTCGACCACGGACTTTCGCTTTCCGCCGCCCACGAA
>CABYSN010000103.1 GCA_902521645.1 Planctomycetota bacterium | reverse complement strand
AATGCATTCCTGGATTCCGATGACTCGCAACGACCCGCTTTTCGAACCGTGCTCAGTCAGGAACGGGAGATCGTTCATCTGGATGTGAAGGATGAGATTCTTCTGAGCACCACCATTTCAGCGGACGGCAGATCCGGGCAGAAATGGGATGCGCTGAGAGCCGCGTTCGGAAGCCTTCAGACGAAGAGGAACCTGGCGCGCTGGCCCTTCGATCCGACGACGGGAAGAAGACGTCCCGGGGAGATCATGCATTGGATGACGATGGATCTCACCGAGAAGGTCCGTGGCGACGGAGAACTCGCCGGACGTCTGACCAAGAACGCCCGGGTCTTCGTGGGAGAGAATGATGAGCGCTACAGGAATCTCGGTGTGCGCGAGCTCGAGCAGGCGGTGGAACGGACGCTTGCAGACGATGTCTCTCAGACCACGGAATGGGTCGTGAGGATCGAGGGTGCCGATCGCATCTCCGCCAATGCCATTGCACGTCTTCCCGTGCATGACGAGATCATCACCGTGCTTCGCAGCAGGGATCTGCATGACTGAATGAGGGTCAGACCGAGGCGACCCCGAGCATGCGTGCCGCATGGCGGGCGACGTCGACCGATCGAAGTCCGAGGTATTCCAGTTCATCCTCGACGGTTCGAGCCGATTTCGGAATGCGACGGACATGCATCTGTTCGATCGTGAATCCGTCTCCGGACTCGGTCACGACATCCGCCACTGCGGAGCCGATTCCACCTCCGTAGTTGTCTTCCACGGTGAGGATCATCCCCCCATTGTCGTTCGCGACGTCGAGCAGCTTGTCGGCATCGAAGGGAAGCGAGTAGAGATCGATGATCGAGGCGTCGATGCCCGCCTTGTCGAGCAGTTCGATCGCCTTGTTGCACTCATGCAGCATGTAGCCGGCGGAGACGATCAGAAGGTCTCTTCCCGAAGTGAGCACTTCAAGACCGCCGAGATTGAAGACGGTGGAATCGTCGTAGAGGAATTCGACGTCGGGACGGCATGTGCGCATGTAGCAGACGCCTTCGTAGTCAGCCATCACCTGAGTCAATCCGTAGGCGGCATAGGCGTCTGCGGGCTGGAGAACGTAACAGGCGGGATTTCCACGATGATCCTTGGCGGAGCTGAGTGAGCGGAACCAGGCGATATCGGGAAGCGACATCTGACTGGGACCATCGGATGCGGGACCGATTCCGGAATGCGATCCGACGACCTTGAGGTTCGCCCCACTGTTGATCGCCAGTTCGATCTGATCGTACGCACGGGTGAAGAACTTCGCGAAGGTCGCCACGAAGGGCGTCTTCCCACCGGCCGAGAGTCCGGCACCGACGGAAACCATGTTCTGTTCGGCGATCTTGCATTCGTACATTCGATCGGAGAGTGCGGGGTCATCTCCGAACCATTCGGTGAAGGTGGAATTCTTGACATCGGCATCGAGGACGACCACGTTGTCGTTGACATGTCCGAGGGCCCGAAGCGCGACTCCGAAGGCGCGTCGAGTCGCGAACTTTCCGGTCGCAAGGGTGGATGCCATGTCGAACTGCTTCATCGCATCGGAGAAGGATGGCGCATCCTTGGGAGATGACGCAGGTGGGGTCAAGTCCGAAGGCGGATAGATGGTGAGATCGTCACTGGCATCCAGAGTCGAGGTCAACTGGGTGCGCAGACCATCCAACTCCTCGATCGCGGCGTCGAGCTTGTCTCCACTCACGGGCTTGCCATGCCACCCGCCTCCCTGACAGACGGGTGATCCCCAGCCCTTCACGGTGTTCGCGACGATCGCGACGGGTGCTCCCTGAGTGCCTTTTTCGAAGTTCGTACGGGCCACGTCGAGCGCGATCTGGATCGCTTCGGGGTCATGACCATCGATCACCTGGGCGATGAACCCGGCGGCTTCCAGCTTCTTGGCGATCACACCCGAAGTCTGCTGATTGGAGACACGGTCGGCCTGACCGTAACTGTTGCAGTTGAAGATGGGGACCACCGAAGTCAGCTGATGGTCGATGATGAAATCGACGGCTTCCCAGACCTGACCTTCGCGCGATTCTCCGTCACCGATGATGCAGTAGATCAGCTTGTCGTATCCGTCGTGGCGAGCGGCGAGACCGAGACCTGCAGCGACGGAGAGTCCCATGCCGAGGGATCCGGTCGCGGCATCGAAGAAAGGGAATCCCTCGACGGGGTTGGGATGACCATCGATTGGTGAATTGATGTCGCGAAGGGTTTCGGCATCCGCCATGGTCATCGGACGGAGA
>CABYSN010000102.1 GCA_902521645.1 Planctomycetota bacterium | reverse complement strand
CGAGCTGAAATCCTGCAGAACCTGATTGAAGAATTCGTGGAACCCGATGCATGGGGCCTCTACGCGAACAGCCGCTACTACCAGGGCGTCTTCATCATCCAGGCACCGGATTGGATTCACCGTCAGATCTCCGGCTACCCCTATGCCCCTCAGAATCCCCGCAGGACCAGAAACAACCGCGTGGTCAGTGAACGACGCTACGTCACGTTCACACCCACGCTTTCCATCATCGACAGCGTCGACTTCCAGACCGTTCCAGTCTCCGGAACCGTCGGCACGACCAGCCCGTAACAGGCTCGGACGATGACTATGACACGACATGGACAAACGGCGCGATTGAATCGCGCCGTTTGTCGTATCCGCTCGCGGAACGCTCGAGGAACCCAGCTGGCAGGAATCGGATTCCGGAGCCGCATTCGGTGAACATGCAACCTGATGGTCCATCATGGCGGACGAACATCAGGCAGGTTTCATGCCTGATGGGATGGACGATCGGGATCGGATCCCTCGCCCTCGCACTGCTCTCGAATGAATTCTGGACGACGTGGTTCCTTCATCCTCTCAACACCAACGAAGGAATGCCCGGGGATCGCCTGATCTCAGGCGTGGCCCTGCTGCGGATCATGCTGCCGGTCTCGGGACTCTGCTGGCTGGGATGGACACTGCGTCTGCAGATGAAAACGCAGCAGGAACATGCCGCTCCCCGCGACTCGATCTGGCAGTTGATCCTTCCGACGGCGATCATCCTGTTCGTGGGAATCATCATCCGACTTCCACTTTTTGAAGACGGCCTCTGGTACGACGAGATCGCAGGCTTCTGGTACTACGGACAGTTCGGACCGGGGCCGATCATCGGGAACATGTTCACCCCGGCGAACCACACGCTGCAGACACTGGGTTCATGGGGAAGCGTGATGGCGAGTGGAGGTTCGCTCGAGCCCGAGGTCATTCGACTTCCGGCGTTCCTGCTGGGACTTGCCTCGATCTGGCCGATGTGCGTGCTCGCACGTGATGCCTTCCAGAACAGGACATTCGTCCTGTTGAGCATGACGCTCCTTCTGATCTGCCCGATAGCGGTCCTGGAATCGACTGAAGCAAGAGGCTACGCCTTCATGCTCTTCTTCGGCACCAGCAGCAGCGCGCTGATGGTGCGATATCTCAAGAAAGGTCACGCAGCACTTCTCTCTTTCTATGCCGTCGTCACGGCTCTGGGAATCTGGAGCCATCTCGTGAGCGCCGTCGTTCCCATCGGGCATGCGGTCTTTCTGCTTGGGGCGCTGGCATTGGAACGGAACGATGAGACCACCAGAAGACGTGCATGGTCGGCGACATGGGCGATCGGCATGGCAGCACTGACGACTCTCACACTGCTCGCACCGGGAATCCCGGACCTCCTCGGTGATTCCGGGAGTTTCTCGGCCACTCGATCCGATCAGCCGGGACTGTTCGGACCGGAGGGCATCAACAGCCTGCTGGGACTGGGGGGCGCCTGGAGTCCGGTCGGGGGACTCTTCGGCCTGCTGCTTCTCTGCATCGGGTGCGTCGCTGCATGGCGAGAGACCAACCTTCGACGTCCCTTGCTGATCACGGGGCTCCCCATCCTGGTTGCGATCATTCTGGTGAGCACACTCGGAACCTGGGTGTACGCACGCTTCCTGGTCTTTGGAATCACCTTTTCAATGCTTGCGCTCACCGCCGGGATCAGCGCTCTGTGGTCGCGATCACGTGTGCTCGCCGCCTGTGCCACCGGGCTTCTGCTGCTGGGATGGACCGGCGATCTGATCGGTCGATACCAGGTGCCTCGCCAGCCGATACGTGAGGTCATGGCAGCGATTCCCGCGGATGGAACCGGCATCGGATTCATGGGCATCACGGACCTCGGCATCGTGCTCAGCTGGTACGCCGATGATCCGAAACGCATCATCGATCTGGAGAATCTCCCGGAGTCAGACTCGAAGACAGGAAGGAAGTGCGACTGGATCGTCATCGCATATCCATCCAGAACGATTCCCGAAACGGATCTCGAGGCACTGAACACCGCTCTCGAATCACCCAAGAGCGGATCCCTTCAAGAGGTGGTGGAGGGATTCACCCTCAGACGCCTCGAACCGGGATGGATCGACGACGACGGAACCATGCTTCTGTTTGAAAGAACTTCGGAGTGAATGCGATCAATCATGCCGCAGGGCGATGATGGGATCACGTCGACTGGCGACGATCGCAGGATAGATGCCGAACACCAGTCCCACGGTGACCGCGACGAAGAACGCCGTGACGATCGACCAGAGCGTGACCTCGGGATTAATCGACATGTTC
>CABYSN010000101.1 GCA_902521645.1 Planctomycetota bacterium | reverse complement strand
GCGGCATCCGAACTCGCGAGCTTCGTAACTCGCCGCCGCGACCACGCCTCTCGAACCGATTCCACCGACCAGGACCGGACGTCCGCGCAACGAGGGATCATCCAACTGCTCCACCGAGGCGAAGAAGGCATCCAGATCGCAGTGCAGAATGGTGCGCAGGATTCGAGTCATCGGTTCTCAGCATACGACAGAAGACGCCACCGTCGAAGTTCGGTCAGAAACCCACCATTCGAACCACCAGCAGACTCGCAAGAATCACGCCGAGCAATGCCGGACCGCCCGAAGCCTTGCCGACCGATTCCCTTCGCTCTCCAAGGATCATCGCCAGAGTCCAACAGAGAAAGACGAGTGTCGGGGTGTCGAAATACCGCTGGAACGTCTGGACATTGGCCACCTGGGTGACCGTCGTTGCGGCCAGAGCGCAAAGAAGAATCAACCAACCTCGGGTCGCGTTGGCGGAAAAGACCGCCAGCCCGAAGAATGCGAGGGATCCCGCACCGAACGCCGCGAAGAAAGCCAGAGGAATCGAACGGTCGGCCACCACCCACAAGCCGGAAAGAGTCCAGAGCGGACCGCCGGTTCGGCCGGCAGCGACATCGGGAGCACTCACGGGGAGAAGGACGAGAAGTGCACCGACCAGGGCGGCAAGGCACGGTACGAGGAGTCTCCCACGCAGCAGGGTTCGCGGTTCAGGTACCGCGAGAAGGAAGAACGGGGCGTAGAGACCCAGCAATCCAAGGGCGTAGCCGGGGGCGATCCAGTTGCCTCCCGAGACATGGAACTCCTGGAAATGAGGAGGCACCAGACCACCCCAGAGAACCACGAACGTGACCAGGAGTCCGACTGAAGGAAGGATCACTGCGACGTGTGCGAGAAGCCTCTTCCATCCGAGTGAATTTCTCTCACGAGCAAGATCGAGAAGACCTGCCAGAAGCACGGGCCCGGCAAGCCAGATGAAATTCTGACGGGTGGCGACGGCGGCGAGCATCGCAACCGACGCCGCCATCAGGACCGGGGCGCAATGCTTTCGAACGAGCACGCATCCGATGCAGAGCGATGCCGCCATCCAGGCGAAATCATCGGTATGGACATGAGTCGCGCTTCCCACGACATAGATGGAAGCTGCCAGTGGCATCGCCAGGAACGCGGCGGCACGCGGTGCGGTCAACCGCCCCGCAACGCCCGCGACGGCCACCACCAGACCGATCCCGAAGAGGACGGAAAGAACTCGAAGCGTTTCGAGGTCGTTTCCGAAGACCTCTCCCAGAGCGACGAGAACGAGGTGATACAAAGGACCTGTCGCAGCCGCGTAATCGCTGAAGTCGGGCGCAGGCCATTGAGCTTCGAATTGTCTGATCACCTGGATGTGATAGTGATTCTGATCGTAGGCATGAGAGGAGATCAGATGATCCCCGAGAAAGATTCCCGCCACCAGTATCAGCAGAACGAGGACCGGCGCCCATGCGGATGAAATGACTCGTGCACCCGCACTCATGTCCCGGCTCCGAGTCGGACCCAGGCGGCGAGATGGTCGGCCGCGATCGCATCCACCCGACAGCGCTCCGCCTGGGCCATCGTGGCGGTGCGCAGCCTCTCTCGAAGCTCTGGATTTCGGATCAGCTCGAGAATCGCGTCGGCAAGTCGCCGAGCCACGCCTTCCCCCTCGCGAGTGAAGACCATTCCGGTATCACGGTCCCTGACATATCCCGAGAACTGAGGGAGATCGCTCACCACGGGAACAGCCCCGCATGCCATGGCCTCGAGCGGAGCCACCGGTGATGCCTCGCCGTGGAAGGCCATCGAGGGGTAACAATGGATGTCGCAATCCTGGAGACGCTCGACCAGTGCAGGCTGACCGACGATTCTTCCCTCGAATCGAAGATCGATCCCCTCCGCACGCTTTTGGAGATCCGAAAGGAAGGCATCCCCACCACCACCCTGGCTCACTTCATGCGGACCGATGATCGAGGTCTTCAAGGGGACACCTTCGTCATGAATGATGCGACACGCATCGACGAGAACATCGAGCCCCTTTTCAGGATGGACTCTTCCATGAAAGACGAGCCTGGGAATGTCCTTCGAAACGCGATTCGGATCGGGACGAAAGACCGTGGTGTCGACGGGATTCGGAATGACGTCGATTCTCTCGGTGAGCCGAGGAGCCTGCGCTTTCACCGCATCACCGATCGCATCCGAGACGGTGCTGATCCGATCGATGTGCTTGTAGAGGAACATCTGACGCTTGGGAAAACGCTGCAGATGAAAATCAAGCACACCAAGATCTTTTCGACCTCGCGCCATCCGCGGCAACCAGAAGCAGTTGAAGACGGTCACATCGGCATCGGGCAGATGCGGTCTGATCGCTCTCG
>CABYSN010000100.1 GCA_902521645.1 Planctomycetota bacterium | reverse complement strand
TGGCGCAACGACGCAGATAGGACTCGCGGACATGCTCAGCATGGACCGCTGGACATCCGTGGCGATGGAGTCGGTCGGCTCCCCACGCGACTTCACCCATGACTGCGATCCGGTGGCGAACAACGGCGTGCTCGGCCTCGAATAGGGCGACGATCGAACGCGCCCCGGGCGGCTCAGCTGTCGTGGCACACGCTCATGATGGTGACGTCATCCTGCCAGGAACGCCCCTCAGCGAATTCCTCGAGTGCGGCATAGAGACGCTTGACGTCTTCCTGCTCGCTTCCGGAACCTGCGAGTGCCTTGAAGACGCGCTCGAACTCGAACATGTTGCCCGCGGGCCCCTGCTGTTCGGCGAGACCGTCACTGAAGATGACCATCCGATCCCCGGGATTGAACTCGACCGACTCGCCGACGTAGGGATAGTCGGCAACCACACCAATGGGTGGCCCGCCTTCCTCGATCTCGACTTGATGAATGCTCCCATCCTGCCTGACGATGACGCAGTATCCATGCCCTGAATCGACGCAGTGCGCCTTGTTGTTCTCGAGATCGAAGATCACCGTCCAGAGCGTGATGAATTCGGCGGCATCGGTCACACGCATGATCGCGTTGTTCGAGCGACAGATCATTCCTGCGAGGTCCGCTTCTCGTTCCGATTCGGCGACGAGACGCGCCTCCAGCGCCGCCATCAGAAGCCCGGCGGCGGCACCCTTGCCCGCGACGTCTCCGAGAAACACCATCGGACGCCCGAGTGAATCCTGGCAGGCGCACACCAGATCACCGGCGACGATCGTTCCCGGAACGACGTCGAGCTGCCATCTGATGCCGGCCATCGAGCCTGACTCCGGCGGGGACATCCGCTTCTGGACCATCTGGGCGGCCTCGAGTTCCTGCACCAGTCGAGCCTGAGCGGTCTGAAGATCCAAGCGCTGGAGGTTGGCGAAGGCGAGACCGCACAATCGACCGATCGCGGAACAGAATGCGGCCGCATCGGAACTGTCCGAACCACTGACATCACTGGCATCGAGATAGAGATAGGCCTGAATGGCCTCCCCCACCTTGACCGGAACGCACATGGCTTCCTTGACACCGGCACCGACGATCGAGACCGCCGACTGAATGTCCGGCTCATCCATCAGCCTGACGACCTGCCCGGAGGATGCCGCGCTCAACAGAGTCCGACTGATCGGATCACCCTCGGAGCCATCGGTGCTGCCCAGTCGGGTCTGTCCGCCGATGATCGAGATCTCCTCGAACCCCCCCCGAGACCGGTTCGAGGAGAAAGGCACGTCCGAATTCTGTCCCCGCAAGGAGCGCTCCGATCACGGCCTCGGCCATGGCCGCCACGTCTTCGGTCTGTTGGATCGAAGCGGCGGAATCCATGAGCAGCCCCAGTCGCTGCGAGGCGAGTATTTCAAGTTCAGCCTCGGGAACCATCGCCAACGAATCGGGCTGCACGGTCCCACTGTCGTCCTGGGAGAAGATGGTTGATCGCTCCTGGGACTCTCCCTTCACTCGAATCAGATAGGGCCGCACCACGACACGCTCGCCTTGATGCAGGCTCACCGGACGATTGGACTCGATTCTGATGCCGCCGATCTCCGTGCCGTGACGGGACCCGAGATCCTCGATGAACCATTCACCCTTGCGCCGGAAGATGCGCGCATGACGACGTGACACCGATGGCGAGGCGAGTTGGATCTCGGCATCGACCGCACGACCGATCAGGTATTCGTCCTGATCGAGGGCGCGATTTTCATTGACGCCCTCGCCGGTGATGACGATCTCCAGATCCGAACCAAGATTCGATTCTTCACCCGCTTCGTTCCTGAACTCGTTCATGATCTGCCTGCCTCCTGGATGGATGGGCCTGGACCCGTTCGATCGATTCGAGATGTCGCGATCAACTCCGTATCACGCATCGGAATCATTCCTTCGGGTGAACTGACCGCGAGCTGCGGCGGCCATGGCTTCGAATCGCCCCAGCGCGCGTTCGACCTGCCCGCGACATGCCGTGTAGGGCACCAACGCGAGCAGAGCCACCACGAGTCCCAGAGCCGTGGTGATCAGGGCTTCCGCGATACCACCTGAAATGTCACGAGGATCGGTGATCGTCTCCTGGGCACCGAGAAGTTCGAAACTCCTGATGATGCCAAGCACCGTGCCCAGGATCCCGAGCATCGGAGCCGCGGTGATGATCATCGAAAAGACCAGCATGTACCGTTCGATACGGGGCCGAGCCTCTTCAACCACCTCGATGCTGATGCTTTCAGCGTCACCACCGTCCGACAGACGATCCGCGAGCTCTCCGAACGGTGAGACATCATCGCGAGAGATGCTCTTGACCTCACGGGCATCGCCGCAGCGAAGTGCGTTCATCAATCGCTCGAAGCGCCCGTTGATCGAGGCATTCA
>CABYSN010000099.1 GCA_902521645.1 Planctomycetota bacterium | reverse complement strand
ATCCCGTCAGACAGCTGACGGCTCGCAAGAGAATGCTCGATGACATGCTGAGACTCATGATCCGCTACAACGCCGTCGAAAGAAGAATGAAGGACGAGTACGGCCTGACCGTGGATCGACTCAAGACCATGATCGAGCAGAATCCTGTGAAGTGGCATCCGATTCCATATCCAGGTCCATGAAATGGGGGTTTCCAATCAGGTCTGTGGCACCAGGCCCGGGCTTGGTTTCAGCCTCTGGAGTTCGCTTAGGACTGGTTTTTGGGATCGGTAGCCAGATTCCGTGCGGATTCGGGCGGAGTCACCGTCCCGAAAAGCCCTCGGCCGTCCGATAAAAAATTGTGCTCTGAATCCAGAGGTCATTTTTCAAGGATCGAGCGCCAGGATCGATGTGCGGGGAGGTACGCCTGATCCGCGTACTGCCCGACCATTCGATTCGTGTTGAAGAAGTCCGGGATCGTGGCAACCGATCGAAGAGCTCGCTTGATCCAGCCACGTGGGACATCCCGATTGTTTCGGGTGTAGAAAAGCGGAACGATCTCGTCTTCGAGAAGCTCGTAGAGCTCGTTCGAATCGTGATCATCTTGCTGCTCGGTGGATTCGAATGCGCTTTCGTCCCCGATCGCCCATCCATTCCTTCCATCGAATCCCTCCGGCCACCAACCATCGAGAATGGACACGTTGAGTCCGCCGTGCAGTGGTGGTTTCATCCCGCTCGTGCCACTGGCCTCGTAGGGTCTTCGTGGATTGTTCAGCCAGATGTCGCATCCGGAGGTGAGCATCCTCCCGATCTCCATGTCATATTCCTCGAGAATGGCCACACGCCTCCTGAGTCTGGGCCGCTTGGAGAGGCGATGGATCTTCTGAGCGAATGCCTGTCCATGCTCGTCTCTGGGGTGGGCCTTTCCGGCAAAGATCAGTTGAACCGGAAAATCAACGTTGTCGACGATCTGTTCGATCCGTTTGATGTCCTTGAAGATCAGAGGTGCTCTCTTGTAGGTGGCGAATCGACGTGCGAATCCGATCGTCAATGCATCGGGATCGAACCAGTTCGAGATGTCGCGAAGAGTGTCCGGATCCGCTCCGTTCTTCGTGGCTTGATGAGCGAGACGGCGTCGAAGGAATTCGATCATTTGGGTGCGCAAGTCGGTCCGCAGATCCCAGAAGTCATTTGGATTGGCATCCACTGCTCGAGACCACTGGGTCGAATGGGGGCTTGCGATCCCGGGTCGCAGTCCGATCTCCCGACGCCAGAAAGCGTCTGCGGACGGGGCCATCCAGGTTCTGATGTGAATTCCATTCGTGATCGCATTGATTGGAACATCGTCTTCATGTTCGCATCCATAGGCTTCTCTCCACATCCCCCTCGACACTTCGCCATGGAGCTGGGCGACACCATTCACCGAATCCGCCATGCGCAGGGCGAGCACCGTCATGCACAGCAATTCCTCATGATTCTCGGGGTGTTCGCGGCCCAGGGCTTCGAATTCCTCGCGCGACATCTGGGCCGCTTCGAGCGTCCTTCCAAGTGCATCCGCGGCACGTGCCGCTTCGTAGCGGTCATGTCCGGCGGGAACCGGGGTGTGGGTCGTGAAGACCGTGCTGTTCTTGATGAGATTGACGGCATCCTCCTTGGAGAAGCCTTCGCCGATGAGCTTCGCGATCCTGTAGATGGGTGCGAATGCCGCATGCCCTTCGTTGAGGTGGTAGACCGTCGGTTCGTATCCGAGCGCTTCGAGTGCCTGCATTCCACCGACACCAAGAAGGATCTGCTGTCTCATCCTCGGGTCGGGATCTCCCTTGTAGAGGCCTTCCGTCAGCTGTCGGTCTTCATCACTGTTTCCATCACGATCGGCGTCGAGAAGAAGGAGTTCGGATCGTCCGACCTTCATGCGCCACACTCGAGCGATGACATCTCGATCCCAGAGCGGGCAATGGATGTCCACGCCGGTGTCTTCGAGAGGCATCTCCTCGAATTCGTAATTCGGATAGAGGACTCTGGTCTGACCGTCCTGGGCGAGTTCCTGGATGTAATACCCATGTCGGTAGAGCAGGCTCACGCCGACGAAGGGAAGCCCGAGATCGGAGGCGCTCTTCACGTGGTCGCCTGCAAGGACGCCCAGGCCTCCTGAATACTGCTGCATGCTCTCGTGGATCGCGAATTCACTGCAGAAATAAGCGACCTTGAAGTTTTCGATGCCATCTTCCGCGATGCGTGAGAACCATGTGCGCGATTCGTAGTACTTGCGGTGTGCAGTCGTCGCCTTTTCCAGCACCTGCTGGAATTCAGGGGAGTCCAGTCTGGTGTGAAGCCGCGCGAGGTCGCACCTTTGCAGCGTCTTCTTGGGAGATTGCCGTGTCGCCTCCCACAGTCTCGGATCAAGCATCGCGAAAGGTCGTCGACCGATCTCGTTCCAACTCCACCAGCAGTCGTGTGCGAGTTCGTTCAGTGACTCGAGCATCCGTTCAGAGTCGTTCAT
>CABYSN010000098.1 GCA_902521645.1 Planctomycetota bacterium | reverse complement strand
TCGAACAATAGGGTAAGAATGAGGAGTGATTAAAATGACAACAAAAGCCGGTGAACAATCCGAAAAAAAGCTGCGCTGGTGGGAACTATCCTTACTCGGAGTAGCTGGTACAATCGGGACAGGTTTTTTTCTGGGTTCGAGCATTGCTATTGATATGGCCGGTCCATCTGTTCTATTAGCCTTCGCTTTAGCAGCAGTTGGAACTTATTTCGTTTTTGAAGCATTGGCTAAAATGACAATAGCGGATCCTCAAAAAGGATCTTTTCGATCTTATGCTAAAAACGCCTACGGTCGCTGGGCCGGTTTTAGTAGTGGCTGGGTTTATTGGATCTCTGAAATGCTTATTATGGGGAGTCAAATGACAGCCCTTTCCATCTTCACTAGGTTCTGGTTTCCAACTGTTCCATTATGGGTGTTTGCTTGTGTATACGCCGCTCTAGGAATCCTTGTTATTATAGTTGGAACAAAGAGTTTCGACCGAGTAGAAAATCTGTTAGCCGTTCTTAAAATCGCTGCTATTTTAATGTTCATTATATTAGCTGCACTTGCTTTATTTGGAATGTTAGGTGAAGGAACAACTAATGTTACGACACCTAGAACGTACGAATCTATTTTTCCAAATGGTCTAACTGGCTTGTTACCTGCCTTTATTTATGGTTTCTACGGTTTTGCAGGAATTGAAATTATGGGGTTACTCGCTATAAGGCTAAAAGATATGAAAGATGCGCCGAAATCAGGAAAAGTTATGTTATTTGTCTTAGCTATTATTTATATCGCTTCAGTAGGACTAGCCTTATTAATGGTTCCATGGAACAATTTTACTACGGAGCAAAGTCCGTTTGTGACAGCTCTAAATGCGTTTAATATCCCATATGTGAATCATTTCTTTAACGGAGTGTTCATCATTGCAGGCTTTTCAACTATGGTCGCTTCTCTATTTGCGGTTATTCGGATTCTTGTTACCTTGGCAGAAGACCATGATGCCCCGACTGTTTTTTCTAAAAAAGTAGGGAACAGCATTGCCCTTCCTGCTATTGGGTTAACAGCCGCAGGAATGATCGTTTCCATTATTCTAGCTATAATTATTCCTGGTCGCCTATACGAATACGTTACCACCGCAGCGGGAATTATGTTGTTATATAATTGGTTATTTATACTTGGGTCATATGGGCGCTTATTAGATCTAACGACCAAAGATAAAATAAAGCGACTGTTAGGTTTTATTTTAGTGCTGCTAGGTGTTATAGGAACCGTATTTCACACAACGAGTCGACCAGGATTTTTTATTAGTTTAGCCTTTATAGCAGTCGTGGCAATTGTAACTTTAATCATGCGTCATTTTTGGAAAAAGAGTCAAGATGATCAGCCACCTGAACCACCATCTTTATTCTCTAAATTAAAATAAGTAAGGCTTGAATTCCAAAATACACGCCAAATCCAATCAATGAAAAACCTGAAATGATCGAAATAACAGTTAATAGTCTATCCATTAGGAATTTTCGCATTGAACTTGCTAGTGCAGCCATTGTAAGATCCCAGACCGTAATTCCGATAAAGATGGCTGCACAATAAATAATGAGTTGACTTGTTCCATATGTCGTAACAGTTTTAGCTAAAATTGATCCGAAAATTCCTAACCAAAAAAGGATCGTCAATGGATTAAATAAAGACATAAAAAAACCTGAAAAAAAGGACTTCATTTTAGAGTCATACGTTCCATTCCTACTATCGGTAGAAATACGTCCCGCTCCAGAGATACTTTCAATTCCCGTATAAACTAAGACAAAAAAACCAAAGATCCATAAAAACGTTTGGATAATTGGCACTTCGATAAATTGAACAACTCCAACAAAAACTAAGAGCATATAAATGGCGTCTGCAATCGTTGCTCCTAATCCCACAAGCCAAGCATGCAAGAAACCACTTTTGATTCCTCTATCAAGCTGAGCGGCATTAACAGGCCCAATAGGAGCTGCCAAACTTAATCCGAGAAATATGTATCCTAAAAACACACTCATACAACCATCCTCCATTTTAGTAATTAAGCCAGTCGGACAACCAACCTGCTTGTACAGTCTATGAAGGGAGCCAAGTTAATACGACTGAAAAATCTTTTTTGAATACATAAAAAGCTGACCCCCTCAAAGGAGCCAGCTATCTTCGCTTTCACATTAGTATCCGTATCCACCTGACCAGCTTGCACCGATAATCACTAGTAAAATGAATAGAACTACTAGTAAAGCAAAGCCGCCACCGTATCCTGTTGTTCCGTGTGTCATGAAAAATCATCTCCTTTTGTTTTCTGTTGATCTTACATTTTTATCCTATGTCTTTTTTTGAAATTCGTTTGGGCTATTTCCATTTTTTTTAAAAAATTTCTGTACACAAACTATCTTTAACATAAATAGGTATTCAATAAATATAATGAAACAAGGACAAGTTTAAACAAGTACGGATAAAATAATTTAGGAGATAAAATGACAAATTCAATTAGAACTTACATCTTAATAACTTGTGG
>CABYSN010000097.1 GCA_902521645.1 Planctomycetota bacterium | reverse complement strand
TTCCGACCACGGCGACCAGGGCTGCCAGAAACAGCACGATCACGAGTGGCAGCAGGACGGCGCCGATGAGTCTTCCGATGTTCGCCCATGCGAATTCAAGACCGTCCCAGGCGGTCGGTTTTCTTCCCAGTCCCGTGTCGAGTGCATCAAGGCGTGCGATTCCTCCGCCGAAGAGGGCGAAGAAGAATCCGATCATGAGCGCGATCAGAATGGTCATCACCGGATCGCCTCGCCAGAGTGTGGCGGGGATCTCGAAAAGGATCACTTTCAATGCCTTGAACGCCTGCAATGGAGACCCTTCGACGACGAGCATCACACCGAGGCTCAAGGCTTCACCCGTGGCCAGGGCGCCCGCTTCGAACGGGCCCATTCTCCGGGTGGCCAGCAGCTCTCCGATGCGGGATTCATAAAAGGCCTGCAGCGCCTCCCGCTTCTCGGTCTCGACGGTTTCAGCGAGCCGTTTGGTGTAACTCGCGCGGAGTTCCCCCAGCGCGTCATCGAATGCGGCCTCGTCGAAGGCCTCGTCGATCATGCTCATGCCGTTCTGGTTCGACATCCATTGCGAACCGGAGATGGCATCGATGAAGGAGCCTCCGACCGCGATGCAGGCGATGGCGAGAATGCCCAGCAGAAGTCTTGGTGGTTGAAGTGCCGAGATCACCACTCCGAGGACCAGAAGGATGGCTCTGCTCAAAGACCTCCGGTCACCGTGCGACGAGTTGTCATCTGTGTGTGGGTACACCTTCCGGCATCCTTTCTGCGGGGTGTTTCGCTGCTACAGGGTCGCCTTCATCCTCTCGAAGTGCAAGCCATTGACTCATTTCCTGTTGACCCCGGGCTCTGCTGGAGCCACCGTGGAAGCCCAGGACGCCGTCCGGGAACGATTTCGGAGTGACCATGGCCCGTTTCACCGAGCATCAAGAGCATCAGAAGGGCGATGAGGACCGTCTTGCCCGTTCCGTCGCTCGATGTCTGTTCGATGATCGATCACTGGGATGGGAGGAGGCCTTCGTCGCGGCCCGTCGGATCGTCGGGGTGGGCGGTCGAGGGGCGATGCCGTCGCATGCCCTGGTCCGGCGTCATCTCGAGGCCCTTCAGGAATCTCGACATGGCGATGAGGGTGCACGTCGCGCGCGGCGTGCCCGTGTTGAGGGGATTCTCGAGCTGCTCGAGTTGGTGCGATTCGTTCTGGAGCCGGACGAGCTGGTGGTGGTGGGGCTGCTGGCCCGTGGTGTCGCGGTCGGTCCGCTCGAAGTGCATGCTCGCATCCTCGAGGGACAGCCTTTTCAAGCGCTTTTCTCACACCTTGAAGGGGTCGGCATCAAGGAGGTCATGACGTCATCGACTGCGGGTCCGATGGGTCGTTTCGACTCCATTCGCTTCGTCTCGGATGGTGAGTCCTACACGCTGACACGAGTTCCCCAGGCCTTTCAGTCCGTGACCGACGAGCGAAATCTCGTGACCGGCGCACCGATCGCCCAGATGACCCTCGACGAGTTGTCGCAGTGCTTCATCCCTGTCGACGAAGGCTGAGGCCGGTTCAGCCGAGACCACCTTTGAGATCGTTCGAGGAGAATCTCGCCTTGAGCTTGCGCATGGCCGGGTCCTCTTCGCGAGGGGTCATGTCGATGGCGTCACCTCGACCTCGTCTTCCCTTGCCCTTCGAACGTGACTTGTTGTCATCCGAGGGGCGGGCCGGAGCTTCGGTCAGTGCCTTGATGGAGAGGCTGATCCGGTTTCGACCCGGATCGATCGAGAGAATCTTCGCCTGGATGATTTCATCTTTCTTGAGGGCATGGGCGACACTTTCGATGCGTTCATGCGAGACCTGGGAGATGTGCACCAGGCCCTCGACACCAGGCGCGAGTTCGATGAAGGCTCCGAAGTCCATGATCTTCTTGACACGTCCGGTAACCTCTGATCCTTCGGTGAGCTCCTGGAGTGCGGCAGCAGCGGGGTCGGACATGACCTGCTTGCGGCCCAGGCCGATCTTCACCTGATCACCGCTCGTATCTATCTTCAGAATCTCGACTTGAAGCGTCTCGCCGACCTTGAGGACATCGCCGGGGTTCTTGATTCGTTCGTGCGCGATGTCCGAGATGTGGATCAACCCATCGACACCACCCAGATCGGCGAAGGCGCCGTAGGGTTGGATCGACGTGATCGTGACGGTCTTGAGCTGACCTTCTGCAAGGTCTTCCAAGGTCGCCTTCTTCTGGCTCTCCCGTTCGATCATCAGAACGGCCTTGCGACTCAGAACCAATCTGTTCTTGGCTTTCTTCAGTTCGATGATCTTGCAGGAGAACTTCTCTCCGATGAAGGTCGAAATGTCCTCCACGTGTCTGATTTCGACCTGTCCTGCGGGCATAAAGCCCTTGTGATGATCGACTTCCATTTCGAGTCCGCCTCGATTGACGCCGACGCAGCGTGCTTCGATGATCTGGCCGACCTCGAGCGTGCCCCAGTCCGCCTTCTGGACCGCACCCGGAAGTGAGACGACCAGCAAGCCGTCGAAGGGATCGAATCGTTCGACCACGAAATCATGCCTGGAGCCGACTTCAGGGGGGGCGTCATTCAGTGACACGAACTGTTGAACCGGGCAGATTCCCTGCGATTTCGGTCCGAATTCGATCATCACATCCTTGTCCTGGATGGCCACGATCATGCCGTTCCGCGTGCGTCGCCCGTCGCTGGTGATCTGAACCGTCGCCTTGGAGCGATCCTCTTCGTCCATGATCTG
>CABYSN010000096.1 GCA_902521645.1 Planctomycetota bacterium | reverse complement strand
TGCCGCCGTGGTCGCTGCCATGAATCGCGAAGTGGGTCGCAGGGACAGGGAGATGCTCACCGCCATGCTCGAGAGACAGCCTCGATGATTCAAGGTGCGGTGTCGAAATCCCTTCGAACCCGCATCCGTTTCATCAGACCGATTCGATCGAGTTCCAGTTTCGGAAACGGTGACGTCTCCTTTTCAAGCTTCGTCAGTTCGATCTCGATGGCCTGGGCGATGCAGATCAATCCCTCGTAGGTCGGATGCAGATTGTCGGGTGCGATGAGTTCGATCCCGTCTTCTGCTGGATTCCACCGGTGTTCTCCGATCTCGATTGGTCCTCCCTCGCCAAGGCGACCGTTCAACTCGAAGATCGGGACGACTTCGACGTTCGCTCTCGCCTTCGCCCAGCTCTCGATCATTCGATTGGCCTGCATGGTCGTGTCGGTTTCTGGGATCTGGTCCTCCATGAGAACGAAACTGTCGACGCCATCGAGATCCGGAACCGTCCCGATCACCATGGGCACACCGGTCGCGGCGAGTCTGTCGAGTTGCGCCAGTCCGGTCTCGAGAGTTCGAAGTCGTGTCTCTTCGGCGCGCGTTCCGTAGACGTACCAGAAGAGAAAGTCGACCGCGAAAACGATGTCGGGTCTCCAGGAGAGTGCTCGATCCACTGAAGAGCGGCCGAATCTGTTGGGCCTGGTGAAGAACATGTGGCTTGAAAGGTCCAATTCGATGATCCGGTCCGACCGATCGGCGGCATCGATCAGGTCGGCGAGTCGGATCATTCTCTTCACGGTCGGAATCCTCTCGCCGGGCTCCGAATCCTCGGTCGACTCGGCGGGAGGTGGGGCCTCCTTCTCGACCTCGACCACGATCCCGAAGCCGGCGGAGGCACTCGCGCCGATCACCGCAAGCCGGAACGTCGTCTCAGGATCGAGCTCCGTGGCGTCTGATTGGATGGCATGCAGACTGCTGCAGAGAAGCGACCACCAACAGAGGCAGATCGTCGTGATCAGAAGCCGTCTCGTGATCGTGGGCACAGCTGCCTCCGATCAGGCGACCGCAGTCGAGAGGCCCAGCGCTTCGGCCATCTTGGCTCCGAGGTCTGCGGGACTCTGTGCGACGTTGATTCCAGCGGCTTCCAGACGTGCGATCTTGGCGTCCGCGGTATCGTCCGCGCCGCCGATGATCGCTCCGGCATGACCCATGCGTTTTCCGGGTGGTGCCGTGCGACCGGCGATGAATCCTGCGACAGGCTTCTTCATGTTGTCACGCACCCAGTCCGCGGCCTCAGCTTCATCGGAACCACCGATCTCGCCGATCATGATGACGCCATCGGTGGCATCATCCTCGTTGAACATCGACAGCAGTTCGATGAAGTTCAGTCCCTTGACGGGATCACCGCCGATGCCGATGCAGGTGGTCTGGCCGATCCCTCGTTCGGAACACTGCCAGACGGCCTCGTAGGTGAGCGTTCCCGATCGGCTGATGACGCCGATGGCCTTGCCGGTCGGTGCGTCTTCCGCGGCCATGTGGATGTATCCGGGCATGATTCCGATCTTGCATCCACCCTGGAAGGTCGAAGCGGAGCCTTCGCCCGCGACTCGACGACCGGGGGTGATGATTCCCGGACAGTTGGGGCCGATGAGGACGCTGTTCGGGAAATCCTTGAGCGCGGCCCTGGCCCTGACCATGTCCGCGGTGGGAATGCCTTCCGTGATCGCGCAGATCACCCGAATTCCGGAGGCGGCCGCCTCGAGAATGGCATCACCCGCGAAGGGTGGTGGCACGAAGATCATGGTGGCGTCCGCCCCGGTCTCCTGGACGGCGGCTTCGACGGTGTCGAAGATCGGCAGCCCGTTGGGGTCCATGGTGCCGCCCTTGCCGGGGGTGACCCCTCCGGCCATTCTGGTTCCGTATTCGAAGCAGCCCTTGGTATGGAAGGCACCGCTCGCACCGGTGATGCCTTGGCAGATCACCTTCGTTGTACTGTCGACGAGTATTGACATAAGAGCCTCAGGATAGCGACTTCCTGCGGCCCGCGCCCTTTTCGCCAAAGCCTCTACAATTATTTCCATGAAGCCCGCCACCAAGAGCACGAAGCGTTCAAATGAGCCCGGAAAGGGTTCCAAATCCGGACTCACCTATGCGGGGTCCGGCGTCGACATCGACGCCGGAGATGCGGTCGTCGATCTCATCAAGCCGGCGCTTCGTCGCACCCACACCTCCCGGGTCATGGGGCAGCATGGCGCCTTCGCCGGGATGTTCCGTCTCGATTACAACGAGGTGCTCTTCAAGCGCAACTACAGCGACCCCGTTCTCGTCGCCTGCACCGACGGCGTCGGAACCAAGGTGAAACTCGCCGCCGACCGTGGCATTCTCGACACCGTCGGAATCGACTGTGTCGCGATGAACGTCAACGATCTGATCGTTCAGGGAGCGGAGCCGCTCTTCTTCCTCGACTATCTCGGTCTCAGTCGAGTCGATCCTCCCGAGACCGCGAGGATCATCGAAGGTGTCGCTCGCGGATGCGAGATCGCCGGATGCTCCCTCATCGGTGGCGAGTGCGCCGAGATGCCCGACATCTACGAGCCCGGTGATTTCGATGTCGCAGGCTTCGCGGTCGGCGTGGTCGAACTCTCTCGCGCGGTCGATCCCGCCCGTGTCGAACCTGGCGACATCCTCATCGGACTTCGTTCGAGCGGCGTCCACTCGAATGGCTTCTCACTCGTCCGCAAGATCGTCGAGCATGCCTCACTC
>CABYSN010000095.1 GCA_902521645.1 Planctomycetota bacterium | reverse complement strand
AGAGTATTCATACATGAAAATCTAGCTTCTTGAACCATCTCAAAAGTAAGTAAGACCAATCAGATAGCGATCCTTATTTACTAAAATCGTTTAGTACAAGCAAAAAGCTCATTTCATCAACTATTTAATAAGTGTTACTAACATTTTTCTAGCTTCCTCGATAAGTACTGTAACCACCCGGCGCAATCAATAAGGGTACATGATAGTGCTCTAGATCATTTAAAATGGTAAATTGAATAGGAACAATATTTAAAAATCCCATCCCCTTTTGTTCCTTTTTGTTAAAATAATCGCCTATATGAAATTGCAGTTGATAGACTCCCCCTCTCATCGTCTCACCTTGTAGCAAGGGCTGGTCAACTCTCCCATCTTGGTTCGTTTTGCTTTCTAGTCGCTTAATAAGTTGACCAGATTCATTAAATGCCCAAAGTTCCATATACACATCATTAGCAGGCTTTCCACTACTTATATCTAATACATGTGTCGTTAATCGTCCTGACATTATCAATTCCCTCCTCCACTTCATTTCTTTACGTGGTTTCACAAGAACAATCCTTTACGTTCGCGTTTATTCATCAATCAAGTCCCACAATCTAAATTTTGCTATTTTACTAACCTCTTTTAATGCTGTTTCGAATTCTTCATCAGAACTATTATTCATTCTTTGTTCCATATAAGCCTTGATTTTATTTTTTCCGTGCCCTTTAACAGCCATAATAAACGGAAAGCCAAACCTTCCTGTATAACGTTGATTCAACGCTGCAAACTCTTTATATTCTTCCTCTGAAAGGCCGTTTAACCCCGCATCCAACTGTTCACTTTGGGATGATTGTGAGATTTCAAGCTTCGTTCCTAAGTCTGGATGAGCCCTTAATAAAGAAAGCTTCATAGAATTTTCTGCTTCATACATGTTTTGTACCATCGCTCTATACATCTCTTCTAGATCAGCAAATGGAAGCTGGTTCCACGTATGCTCTGCCACCCACGGAGAATGTTCAAACACCGATCCTACTATATCCACAAACTCTTGCTTTCCCATCTTATTTACAGTTGTCATCAGAATAGTCATATGAACCACCTCACTCGCTTTCATTTATTTCTCTGTTTTCCGCTTCCTTTTTATTTTGTATGAAATAACTAATGATCGGATAATTTTTGTTACATTATCTCTCAAAAAAGTTTCAGAATACTCACTTTTCTTGTACATTGTTCACAAGGCGAATGGACACTACTTAAGGAGTGATCAAAATTGAGACTAGTAGAAATCTTAGAGCTGCCAACATTTAAAGATGTTGTTGTTGTCGCGGGCGCTGCTGGATTACCAAATCATGTACAGTCCATCAACTCGATGGACGCTCCAGATATTATTCACTATCTAAATAACGAACAATTACTACTTACAACAGCCTATTCAATGAAAAATACACCACACGCCCTTCTGAACCTTGTAAAACAAATGGCCGAACAAGGTTGTGCAGGGCTAGGGTTAAAGACAAAACGGTTTATTGATGAAATTCCAGAAAGCGTGCTTGCAAAAGCAAACGAGTTAAACTTTCCTATCTTTGAAATTCCACTCGAGTACTCATTAGGTCAGATGTTGAATGAGGGCTTAGGATGCATTTTAAAAGAACGAACATATGAATTGAATTATGCACTTACTATCCACAGGGAGTTTACCAATATTGTGGTTTCAGGCGGAGGTTTTTCCAGCATTATCGAGAGTTTAGCTTCGATTTTGAGCCTTCCGGTTATTTTATTAAATTATCGTCTCGACATTATGGCTTATTCTCATGATATCGACAAAGAGGCTTTTTTTGAGATTTACTGGTACATTCATGAGGAAATACACCACGAAGACATCGATTCATTCAAAGTGTTAACACTCCCTCGTAAAGGGAAAGCTAACGAATTTACAGAGTTCTCGATTTATCCAATTAACACAACCAACCAACAAAAAGGGTACATCATCCTTTTTGGATCCACTTTGGCAAATGCTTCTCCTTCTACACTTGCCGTCGAACAAGCCGCCAATGTCATTTCGTTTGAGTTTATTAAACTTCACGCACTCGAACAGCATACGCGGCGACTTAAAAATGAGTTTTTTACTGACTTAGTAGATGGCTCTATCCCAAGTGAACAAGAAATTGTAAATCGTGGTAAGTCTTATAACCTAAAGAAATCCCTGCAATATATTTGTATAGCCTGTAAGATGGATGATGCTCCTGACTTCTACCAAGACACCCATCCGTTACAAACAGAAAAAGAATTAAGTGTAAGAAGAGATCGTGTTTATGAAATGCTCGAATCCCATTTAACCAAACAATTCGAAAGCTCTATTGTCTTTACGAAAGGTAATTTATTCATTATGTTAATCGGCTTTGACTTCTATAATGAGGAAATGGAACGAACCATATTAGATGCCGTTACAAACTTTCAAACAGAACTCTACCATACTTTCGATTTCCCTCTTTCATTTGGGATCAGTAACTATACAGAACATCTAAAAGAAATTCCCACCTCTTTTCAAGAAGCAGTCGATGCCCTTAGAGCAGGATATCGTGAAAACAAAAAACGTTTTATTAAATCTTATCGAATTAAGGAATTAGCTGAGATCCTTAAGACCATTCCTACTCAAAAATTAAAGGAATTCTATAAGTCAACACTGCGAGATCTAGCTTATCCTAAAGACAAAGAAAAGGAGGATCTCGTTCAAACTCTCTCTGTTTTCTTAAACAATAATTGTCAAATATCAGAGACGTCTAAACTCCTCTTTATTCATCGAAACA
>CABYSN010000094.1 GCA_902521645.1 Planctomycetota bacterium | reverse complement strand
GTTGAAATGCTTCGCAGGATGATGACCCCCAATGGGAAAATCTACTCGCGAAAGCGACTTGGCACCTCCGCCCGGGAGCAACGCGCTCTGGCAGCCGCCATCAAGCGAGCACGGTTCATGTCCCTGCTTCCCTACACCAGCGCGACTCTCTGAGCCCGGACGACGCTCCGGTCCGATCGAGTCGGCCACTGCCGAATCAACGAAACACCTCGTCACTACGTGGCGAGGTGTTCTCAATCTCAGGCAATCATTCTTCTCATGCTGCGGGGCGATGTCCTAGACCTTCGCCCTCTTCTGCCTGGTCAGCCGTGAGATCAGGCCCGGGATGCGACGCATCAGAACGAGCGTTCGCAGCCGCCGAAGGCCTTCGTGATTCGGGAATCGTGCGAGTCCTCTTTGGATTCTCGCCCATGCCAGAGCCGGCTTCTTCGCTCGGATCGCGGAAAGAATCAGATTTTCATGCACAGCGTGAAGCGTCGGGTCGAGGCGAATCAATCTTCTTGAAACCCGGTCACCGGTGCGACGATCACCACGGTCGAATGCCGCGAAAGCCAGTCTTCTCAAGATGGCGATGTCATTCGGGCGTGTGATGAGCATCTTCTCGCAGAGATCTCCCGCCAGTCCAGGCAGCCCTCCCTTGAGCAGCAGATCGATGAGTTCGATCATCTCCTCCTCATGACGGAGATCGAGTTCCTTCTGGCTTGATTCGAGGATCTTCTCGGTGAAATTGACCAGAAGAATCCGTGTTTCTCGCGTTCTTTTCGTCGACAGCAGGGCTGCGGCAAGCGGAAGAATGACGTCCTCTTCATCCGGTGCCAGGCTTTGGACCAGTTCGAATTCACTCACGGCCTCTTCGAAGTGACCCTGGCTCATCGCGACGTTCGCAAGTCGCTGGTGAGCGCGAGTGTCTGCAGGATTGATCTCGAGCATTCTTCTGAATTTCTCTTCCGCCTCACCGTAGCGGCCGAGTTCGGAGAGCAGGTCGCCGAAATCCAGCAGGGTCTCCATGGACCCGGGATGTTCTCGAAGTTCCTGCAGAAACATCCGAACCGCGCGGTGACTGCGTCCACTCGCGGCCAGAGCGGCGGCGAGCCGGGCGCGCACTCTGGGAAGAGTCGGCTCCTGACGAGCCGCTTCACGGAAGCACCAGATCGCTCGTTCGTTCAGGCCCTTTTCGAACAACGCTTCGCCCATCGCATACAGGCAGTTGGGGTAGTCCTCGAGGTATTGCTGCGCGAGGAAATAGATCGCCTCAGCTTCCTCGTACCGATCTGATCGTGCGAGTGCATCAATGCGATGCGCCCAGGCTTCCTCGCAGCTGCTGTCCAGACGGCACGCATCCTCCAGCAGTCTCAAGCCGTCCTGAAAGCACTCCGACTTGACCAGGGCGATTCCAGCTGAGGCGACGACCTCGACTTCGTCCGGGAGCAGTTTGGCGGCGGTGATGTACCACTCGAGCGCCTCTTCGTTCTTCCCGAGTGCATCAAGGGTGAGTGCGAGGTTGAATTGCCAGTCGCCGCGATCAGGGGAAATGGAGAGGGCGATTCTCATGGCCTGTTCGGCTTCGCCGAGTCGACCACGTCTGAAAAGCTCGAGGGCTCTGTCGACATGTTCTTCGGCTGTGTTCCAGTCGCTCATGAGCTCTCCGATCCGTCTCCGATTGTTTTCATTTTCACCTCATCCCGCAAGGGTCTCGGGTGAGAGAGTCTTTGATTCATCGAGAAAGGCTTAATAATGGGACCAACGGGGGCGCGTTTCCACGGACATTGGATCTCAGCTCGTTTCGTGGTGGAGCCGGATCCGGGAGTCGGGCCGGGGGCTCAATAAACCTCGAGCATGCACCGATGCGTGGGCCTGACGTATTTCCTGATCGATTTGGTGTCCCAGTCCGCCGGGGCCACGTCACGAAGATCGTCCTTGACCTTGAGGTAGGCATCTCCAAGTCCTGCTCGAGCCAGAAACTGAAAGACGCCAAGTTGCATCCCGGCGAGTCCGCAGAGATACATCAATGTGCGATCTTCTCTCAAGAGCGTCTCATGGAGATGGACCTGTCTGTCCAGATAGTGATGGACGTATCCACCTTTGGTGCCGTCGGGTTGGATCTCGCGGCTGACCACGGTGTGGTAATGGAAGTTGGCATGTCTCTTTTCGAGCGCTCTGAGCGCGTCATCGTAGAGCAGGTCCGTCGTGTACGGCACGCCCATCACCAGATGAATGTCCGAGTCGACCGGCCCATCTGGGCCCTCCAGAAGATCGGAGATCATGCCTCGAAACGGTGCGATGCCGGTTCCAGTTGCAAGAAACAGATAGTCATGTCTGCACGGTTCGGCTGGAAGGATGAATCGCTTTCCAACCGGTCCGGTCACCAGGATTTCGTCCCCGACCTTCGAGTCGCAGAGGTAGTTGCTGCAGACGCCGGTGAACAGATCATGTCGGGTCTCATCGTCCTTGGGTGTCTGGGGCCAGTATTCATCGATGAGTCGTTTGCAGGTCGTCGCGAGGACCTTTCCCTCACCATCCTCTCCTCGAGTCGGTGAGGCGATTGAATAGAGCCTGACCTTGTGAGGTTTCCCGTTGTGATCGACTCCCGGGGGGACGACACCGAAGGACTGGCCCGAGCAGAATGCGCCCTCGAGTGGCGTTCCTGAGACATCGATCGACACGTGCCTGACGAAGCTCGCGCTCTTGCCTTTCATGCAGTTCGTGCTTTCCACGACCCTTCCGACCACCGGTTTGCTCGGCGGAACCAGGTGCATGTTGACGTCTGGAAGAACTGGATCTGGACTGTGTTCGGTGGAGTCTGTGGTCATGACTGAATGGTAGCACTGACCGGTGATCGTGGTGCAAAATCAGCGGACCTCGTCGATGGCGATCGACGA
>CABYSN010000093.1 GCA_902521645.1 Planctomycetota bacterium | reverse complement strand
GGAAAGTCAGTCAGCAGGTATGGTGATGCTGCTCCTGGACATCCACCGCAACTCCTCACACAAACAGCCTTCAACAGTAACCATGGCGGGCGGCCGACTGCACAATGTCGCCAGTTGCTGCGACCAGGAGGGTCCCAATAGTTGCGGCGATCAGGACAGGGCTACCCCCCGCCGCGTTGCTCAACTCCTCATCCGAGAGGTCCACGTCCCCGGCGGGCGGGGCAGGCAGGGTGATGTGCACGAAGTCGTCCGCGTTCTCCACCACCTTCACATCCAGGTTGTCGGGCACATCCAGGCCGTACTCCTTCAGCACCGCCTTGGGGTCGCTCATGAAGCGAGCCTTCAAGGCATCGTCCTTCCAGCACGCGGTAAAGAGGTTGGCGAGCTGGTTTTGTAATTAAGTCATGGGTCGTGGCTCCAGGTGCCAGTGTTCAAGCCATCAGTCATTGCTAGCCTGATCCCTTCAAAGCTCTGGCTGCAGCCAGACCCCCACCGGCCGCGCCTCCACCCATGAGAGCGGCCGCGAGGAGGATGTCCGCGGGTATGGCAGGCGTAGTGCCACCCGCAGCGGCACTCAACTCCTCATCCGACAGGTCATTGTCCCCGGCGGGCGGGGCAGGCAGAGTGATGTGCACGCAGTCGTCCGCGTTCTCCACCACCTTCACGTCGATGCCGTCGGGCACATCCAGGCCGTGCTCTTTCAGCACCGCCTTGGGGTCGCTCATGAAGCGAGCCTTCAGAGCCTCGTCCTTCCAGCAGGCGGCAAAGAGGTCGGCGAGTTGGTTTCGTTGTTCAGTCATGGTTCATTTCTCCAGGGGACAGCGTTTGCGGTCATCCGTCAGTCAGCAGGTGGGGCTTGCGACCAGGGTACATCCGTAGGATAACCACTCACCGGGCCGTTGACCAGACGAAACACCCGATACTGCGCCCGGATGGGATCTTCGAGCCATGATCGCCCTCGGGCGGGGCGGGTACGCGTGCATGTGGGGTGCAACGCACGACGCGACGATGATGGCCGTCTCGGCCATCCCGGATCGATGCCTGCCCACATTCCTGACCAACGGTTCATTGCGCATGGCCGGGCAAGCGCCCCGTCAAAATCCTTGCGGACGCTCAGAGCGAACGGGCCCCGGTCTTGGCAATCGTTGAGTAGTACCCTCCGGCGACCTGGCCCAGCTCCGCATCACTCAGATCATTGGGTGCTCGTCGCGGCAACGTGATGTGCACGCAATCGTCGCTGTTTTCGATGATCTTGAAATCCAGTTCGGCTGGAAGATCGATGCCGTGCTCGGCGAGGGTCATGCGGGGATCGGCAACAAGCCGCGCCTTGAACCCGTCATCGGCCCAGCATGCATCAAAGACCTTCATGAGTGCTTCCTGCTGCACGGACATGTTCAGAACCCAGCAGATCAAGCATCGGTAGTACTCACCCATGCCCTGGGCCATGGACGATGCGGACGTGGCTCCGGGGGTCTTCTTCGGCAATGTGATGTGGGCGCACGCATCGGTGTCCTCGACCACCGTGAACGTGATGCCTTCTGGCACCTCGATCCCACGCTCGGCCATGACGCCGCGAGGATCTGCCTTGAATCGCTCCTTCAACGCATCATCCGCCACGCAGGCATCCAGCAGTTGAACGAGATCATTGTGTCTTGCAGCCATGTACGCCTCCAAGAAACACCCACACCGTCAGAGCGAGCGGGCTCCGGTCTTTGCAATTGTTAGGTAGTACAGACCTCCGGCGACCTGGCACAGCTCCGCATCACTCAGATCATTGGGTGCTCGTCGCGGCAATGTGATGTGCACGCAATCGTCGCTGTTTTCGACGATCTTCAAATCCAGTTCGGCTGGAAGATCGATGCCGTGCTCGGCGAGGGTCATGCGGGGATCGGCAACAAGCCGCGCCTTGAACCCGTCATCGGCCCAGCATGCATCAAAGACCTTCATGAGTGCTTCCTGCTGCACGGACATGTTCAGAACCCAGCAGATCAAGCATCGGTAGTACTCACCCATGCCCTGGGCCATGGACGATGCGGACGTGGCTCCGGGGGTCTTCTTCGGCAATGTGATGTGGGCGCACGCATCGGTGTCCTCGACCACCGTGAACGTGATGCCTTCTGGCACCTCGATCCCACGCTCGGCCATGACGCCGCGGGGATCTGCCTTGAACCGCTTCTTCAACCCATCATCGGCCACGCAGGCATCCAGCAGTCGAACGAGATCATTGTGTCTTTCGGCCATGTGCTCTCTCCTTCGCGAAGGATCCCACCAAGGACCACGTACCTGAATCATACCATCACGCCGAGTGCATGCTCGCATCCGCTTCATTCCAGTGAACCTGATCATCATGCTCGAGACGACCAAGAGCCAGACAGGGCTTGTTCGTGTCACATGATCCGACCACCCATCTTTCATTGATCATCGCTTCAAGAGACTCCATCACCTGCTTGAAGGACGGCTGATGACCATCACCTCCGCGGGCGCAGTACCGCTTGATTCGTTCGACGATCTTTGAAAGGTCCGATTCCTCTGCAAGCACTTCCGACAGCATCTTGAAGTGACCGGTGAGGATCAGCCGATCCTGCCCACGAACCCAATGTGCTTCGCGCACGACCTTCCCCTCCATGAAGACGGGAAGCACTTCCCGATCGACGTCGTCCAGGTTGAGCGTGAGAACATTCAGCGTCTCGAGCGCCCATTCACGCTTCGTGGCGGTCAACTTCCCCAGCACCTGCTTCAGAGAGGGCGGATCATCGGTCTCCGTGGTCGACTGACCAGGGCCATCATGGGCGAATCCGCCCTGGGCGAGCCAACGCCACGCCGCCTCCGGGGTCATCTGCACACCGGATGCCCCGGCGATTCTGACGCAATGCTCCTTCAGGTCCTCGAACTGACCTTTGGCCGCGTACCAGAAGTCGGCAAAGCGGATGTGCTGCTGGATCCGCCGCAACTGAGTGTCTGCGTAACTCTCCTTCAACCACTCCGCATCCTGAGGCTCATCGAAGAGGTCGTTGAGGATGT
>CABYSN010000092.1 GCA_902521645.1 Planctomycetota bacterium | reverse complement strand
AAAAGAAAACGGCTAATTTAGTCATTTTCTATCTTTTGAAGGGCTTTTTGATAATCGTTAGGCGTGTCTAGATCAAACAATATATCCGGATCCCCCGTCTTGAATGCCTCTTTTTTTACAAAAGGAAACAAAGACCTTCCTCCTTCATCACCCGACATCTTCGAAAAATCCAGGTGCATTAGATTCCCCCAAAACAGTGGGTGACCAGGAGCGTGTTGATAATGGGGACGAATCACAAAAGGGCCATTCTCCATTACTAGACTCCTTTTCCCCTTAATAACTATTCTGGTAATTGTTTCATCTTTTATAAAGGGTTGATCTCCTAGAAAGAACACCGCTGAGTTAATTTGTGGTTTCATCGAACGTATGGCGGCCAAAAACGATGTGCTTTGTCCGAGCTTAAAGTGTTCATTCACAACCCACTGTACACGATTCGCATAATGCGGAAGGCATGCTTGTATTTTATTGGCTTCATGACCAATTACCACGATTATTTGATCAAATGTTTGTTTAACTACTTTGTCGATGACATGTTCGAGTACATATTTATTTCCTAATCTTAATAGTTGTTTTGTCGTTTCCATGCGAGTAGATTGACCTGCTGCTAATATAACAGCACACACCTCTTGTTTTTCCATGTCAACACACCTTCTTAGACCGCTGGTGATCTCATTGCTTTTTTCTTTCTATCCAATGCTCTTTTGTGATTGCGGACTTTGATTAATTCAGCTAGTATACTAATACTAATCTCCTCTGCTCCTTCAGCATGGATCTCAATACCAATCGGAGAATGAAACCACTCGGGCACTTTTTTAGGATACAGCAACCTTTCTGTTCTTTTTTTCGGCCCTAACACCCCTAAATACTTAGGCTGATGTTCTGAAAAATAGTGGACTAGCTGTTTATCTTTTGTAAAACTGTGCGTCATAATCAACACATAACTATTTAAGTCCATTTGATAGTCTGTTACAAAGTTCTCTGGATGCTCATTAACTAATAGCGCTGCATCGGGGAAACAGATCGCATTGCATCTACTCTCCCTGGGATCGATAACCACTGGCAAAAAATCAAATTCAGCCGCTCTTTTTACAATTGGTTCAACATCAGGTCCCGCTCCAAAAATAAACAATTTCTCTTTTGATTCCATACGCTCTATGAAAACAGTTGAACAGAATTCTGGCACAAATGCCTTCTTGACTATTTGATTATGCCTGATAAATTCTTGAATATAAGGTTTAAAGATCGAAACATCTACTTGTTGTTCTGATCCTATCAGTTTTCCTTCTATTGTGAAAAACAATCGAACTTGAACGGATGCTTCCGTTAGCCCTCTTAACGAAACTACATCTCTTCCACTCTCTAACTCTTTTATAATCTTTGAATGGTACGACTGCCATTTAATCGGTTCAAGTAGTACCTTGATTTCTCCATTACACCCTGCTCCCTTTCCCCACCCCATATCATCCTCTGATTGCAAATCGTACGCTACCATTTTTGAAGTTTGACTTGATTGTACTTTTTTCGCATGTATCTTTAAGTCCTCTTCTAGACAACCACCACTTATATGTCCATAATGAGCACCATTGTTCAAAAAGAGCATCTTTGCTCCTTCACGACGATAGCTAGATCCTAGCACTTCTATAATCGTAGCCATTACTGCTGAACGATCATGATCCTTCTTTAAGACTTTAAGATACTGATAAAACTCTCTCATAAGACTCACTCCTTAAACTATTTAGGATGATAATCGTCTTAATACGCGAAAAATACCACCGTACCCTGTACACCGACAGAGATTGCCTGATAGCCCTGCTTTTAATTCTTCAAAACTAGCATTTGGGTTTTCTTCGAGAATGGCTTTTATCGAAACGACCATACCAGGAGTGCAATATCCACACTGGAATCCCCCCTCTTCTAAGAAAATTTGCTGAATCGGATCTATCTTTTCCTCACCGATCCCTTCTATCGTCAATACTTTTTTCCCTTCGCACTGATAAGCCATCGTTAAGCAAGCATTGTGCTGTTTTCCCTCAATCATCACCATACAAGCACCACACCTCCCCATCTCACAGGAAACCTTTGTTCCTGTCAGACTTAGATCTGTACGGAGTATATCAATTAACCGTCTTGTTGGGCTTACCTCTATACGGACAGGGATATCATTTAACTCCATCGACAACAGAAACGTAGACGTATCGTGGACATTGCTTTTTCGATTCATTGCCCTCCTCCAATCTTTAGTGCCTTCTTATTCAAAAGTGGTTGCATTAATAGCTCTGGCTTAATAGGTAACTCTGTTATCCAGACACCTGTCGCCTCTCTTACAGCTGCGATAATCGCTGGAGCTAATGCAACAGATCCAACTTCTCCCACGCCACGCGGTCCAAACTGATCCTCAGGTGGCAACTCTTCTATAGCCATAACCCCATTGTCTTCTGGCACATCAAAAAGAGTAGGTATCAAATACGTATCTAAATTTGTCGTAACATACTTCCCCTTTTGTATAACTGCATCTTCAGTAAGCGTGAAACCTAAAGCCATGATACTCCCGCCCTCTATCTGTCCTACATACCCCATTGGATTAATGACGGGTCCAGCTGCAACCGTGTGGTCCATCCGCTTAACCGTGACCATACCTGTTAATTGGTTCACTTCTACTTCGACAATAACAGCCGTACTTGTATAAAGGTAATGCCCTCCCATAATAGGGTCCGGGGTAACAGGATAATGAAATTGGGTAGAGCATTCAAATGTCTCCTCACAACGTGCTAGTTCTGCATATGTCATGACAAGCGATTCTTCATCCCCTTCTGCCTCCGTACTCCAAATTCCACCTTCTCCCGTGGTTAACGATTCCTTTGAATAACCAGTCATCTCACTTACCTTGTTAAAAAGCAACGTTACGAACGGTTCCTTTAAACGATTTAAAGCTTGCCAAACCATATTTGTCGTTCTTGACGCCGTCGATGACCCACTCTTAGGAACCAAGTCAGTATCTCCAATAATGATATGAATGTCTTCGCTCCTGCATTGAAAATGATCGATTAGTAAAATCTCTAAAGTAGACAATAGACCCTGACCAAACTCTTCATGACCAAAAGCAACTTCAATTTTTCCGTCCTGATTCAAACGAATCACTCCACCAGCATGATCCGGAATACCGTACCCTAGTCCAGAACCATGCATTGCCAGCGCTAACCCGATCCCTTTTTTTATCCAAGGCAGG
>CABYSN010000091.1 GCA_902521645.1 Planctomycetota bacterium | reverse complement strand
CCGTCGAGACTGAAGACGGTCACCAGAGCATCGCCTCGGACCAGTG
Source organism: Planctomycetota bacterium (assembly GCA_902521645.1). Classification (GTDB taxonomy): domain Bacteria; phylum Planctomycetota; class Phycisphaerae; order Phycisphaerales; family SM1A02; genus UBA8087. The sequence continues at coordinate 3,279 of CABYSN010000091.1, read as the reverse complement.
CGTCGGGCACCTCGGAGGATTCATCCGCGAAGCGCCTGATTCGAACGTTGTCCCGCAATTCCAGGCGGTAGAAGAGCGGCTCGGAATCGGCATCATCCGGAGCCGACGCAACCGTCGCGTCATCGACCCGGGGAGGCGTCGAAGAAGCGTTCGGATCGACCGCGGCTTCGGGGTTCTGACGCCTGAAGATGCGGACCGGTTCGGTCGCTCGATCCACCACCAGGCGTTGGATGGCACGCCCCGAACGACCCAGAAGCACGGTGAGCCCTTCACCAGCGAAACTCGCCTCTCTGGAATCGACTCTGATCGCACCTTCACAACGGATCTCGCCGAGATTGCTGTCGAAGGAGGCCTCTTCGGTTCGAACGATCACTTCAGGATCATCCTTCAGGATGTCGACCGCACGATCATTCTGGGGAGAAAAGAGACGAATGACGACATCGCCATCGAGCGTTCCGGACTCGATCGCCTGCTGGGGTGCATCGAGAAGGCCATGTTCTCCACGAAGCACCAGGACACGTCCGCCACCCAGATAGATTCTCGCCCTGGGCCGTTCCATCTCGAGCAGCCCGTTGGGGAGAGGATCGATTCGATCCGCCGAATACTGCTGCGCCAATCCACCCTGATCGTCCGCGACCTGAACCCAGGCACCTCGCTCCAGCTTGATGGCGGAACTCTCGAGCTTCGCGTTGTTGTCCTGCCGTTCCTCGTCGGAAAGAGCACCCGGCGTGACGAGCTCGGTGACATCGACCTGACGGTGTCTTTCCCGACGTTCGATCGGCTTCGGCTCGATCAACCAGACCAGGACCATCAGACACACCGCGAGAGTCAGTCCGGAAAGGATCGCCCAGAGAACGGTGGTCAGTCCTCTTCGACGAAGAGAGAAGGATGTTCGCGTTGCGGGGTCTGACCTGCTCACGTTCAGATCCGATCGGCCTGGTCGATGAACCGAGAGAGCACCTGACTCCATTTTCCGGAGGCACGCATGAGATGTTCGATCGCCTCACGAACCGCACCGTCACCACCGGATCGGTTCATGACGAAGTGGGCGCGGTCTCGGACTTCCGGAGCGGCGTTGGCCGGAGCCAGCGCGACACCGCACGCGTCGAATGCTGGAAGATCGGGAAGATCGTCGCCCATGAAGGCGACCTGCTCGGGGGAGAGTCCATGCGATGACATGATTTCCTGAAGCGTCGCGTTCTTGTCGGAAACGTTCTCGTGGACTTCGGTGACTCCGAGTTCCGTCATGCGGACACGAAGCGCCGGCGAGTGCCTTCCGGTGATCACCACGACCCGGCCACCTTCTCGAATCCAGGCGCGGATCGCGAAACCGTCGTGAAGATGAAAGAACTTGCGTTCGATTCCATGTCCGTCGTAACCGATGGTGCCGTTGGTGAGCACGCCATCGCAATCAAGAGCGAGAAGCGAGACGAGAGATGGATCTGGCTGGGACGAGTTGGTCATGACGATCGAAGTGTACCGCGCATCGAGTCGATCAGTCAGGAGCGAACAAGGTGACGAGGTCGTAGAAGGCGTGAACCGCCACGACGATTCCGAAACCACGCACCACGTAGATCAGACCGAAGAAGATGCCGGCGGCGATGTAGAAGAACGCACGAGCCGCGGTATAGGTCGCCTCAGGCCCCACGGGAGGGTGGTACAACGCGAAGAGGACGGCTGAGACCACGATTGCCAGCACGGTTCCGAGCACCGAGGGGAAACGCAGGAGGTCCACCACGAAGGTATGAATGAGAAAGAAGAGCAGCATCCTGAACAACAGTTCCTCATAGAGCCCTGCACCGATCGAGATGGCGATCAGTCCCATGGGCCCCAGGCTGCCCAGAATGGGCTCCTCCTGCCCGACCATGGGCAGCAGTTCATGGACGAAACGGCTCAGCACCACCAATGGAATCGCGAGCAACGCCGATTCAATGACCATCAGACCGATGGTTCCCCAGGCGGGACGCCATCGGTTTCGACTCAGCACATGCCAGAGCAGCAGAACCACGAAGATCACGAGAGAGGGAAAACTCAATCCGACTTCCTCTGGAATCGCGAAATCCAGGTAGCGCACCAGCCACTCATGCGCTCGATTGGTGATCGTCCCGGCGTCGTTGCGAAGCACGAAGACCAGGCAGACCTCGTACAGCAGGATGAAGGGGAGCAGGAAGACCAGCATCTCCAGAGGTCTTCTGGAACTCAGCCAGTAGCTTTCATCGCTCGAGATGTGCTCTTCATGATCTGCCATCTCGTTTGTTGTAACTGTTTCCTGAGAAGTCCACAAAGAACAACGCCGCCTTCGGTGCTCCCAAAAGACGGCGTCGGGTCGTCAATTCCGGATTTCAGATCGACTCAGGCGGCCTTGAGACTGTTGAGTCGAGCGGCAAGACGGCTCTTCTTGCGAGCAGCCGTGTTCTTGTGCATGGTGCTGGTCGAGGACACCTTGTCGAGGATCGAGCAGACCTTCTTGTACTCGGTCTCGGCTGCGGAGACGTCCTTCACTCGAAGTGCTTCGAGGAAAGTCTTGATCTGTTCACGGACGCGCTGCTTTCGCCATTTGTTTCTGGCGTGTCGCTTCTTGTCCTGTCGCATGCGCTTCTTGGCTGAGTCGATATTCGGCACGTGGTGTTCCTCGTGGAGAAACGAAATGAGTCCAGGTCGAACGATCGACTCTGGGGAAGATCGGCCATTATGCTGGTTCCGGCCGGGCTTTCAAGTCCTGAAGCGACAGATCCCCCCGGAAGGACCCAAATCACCCTCCCACCCCCCTGAGAGGCCCTCGTGGCACATGCGTTTTCAGCCATTTCAAGCCATCCGGACACCCGGACCGCCGGGTTCGAGGTGTGCTCCAGCCTGGAGAAGGCTCTGAATGGAACCCGAGCCGGTGCGGTGGTGGTTCTTTCGAGCTTCCACCACGCTCGAAATTTCGAAGCCATCGTGGGAAGCCTGCGTGACACGCTGGAGCCTCAGGCGATCATCGGGGGGACGGCTCGCTCCGTCTTCACCGAGCATCCGACGGCATCCGACCGATGCGGCCTGTCGGCCTTCGTCCTCGCAGGAGAGGAGGTTCAGGCCAGAGCCTGTGCACTGGACTGGTCACGAGGCCCTGCCGAACTGACAACATCCAGTCAATGGGAGAGATTCCTTCACACGGGCCCGGAACACGCAGGCGTCTTTCTCCTGGCAGACCCCTTCTCGTCCGCCCCTGAACCGATTCTCAGTGCGATGGATGGTGCGAAACTCGGCGCCCTCGGGGGCGGATTGCTTTCCGGATCGACG
>CABYSN010000090.1 GCA_902521645.1 Planctomycetota bacterium | reverse complement strand
TCACGCATCAAGACATCGAACTTCAAATTTGAATGATTGTCCTTGAATGGGATCACTCGATTTGAAATGATGCTCATCGCGTGAGTTTTTGACGCGCTGAAATCCTGGAAGAGAGAGAGAAATAGATGCCACTTGAATTTCAGGCGACAGCAGAAGTGCAGTGGTCGCCAGCAGAACGAGAGACAGATGAACTGGTTCTCGACATCGGCTCAAGAGAGATCTGGAGAGCGATCGATTCACCCTACAGACTGCGACTTTTCGAGATGATTCGCAGGTCCAATGGCCTGACCATCAACGAAATGGCCAAGGAATGTCGCACCAATCCTGTCAATTTGTACTACCACATCAGAACACTTGAAGCGCACAAGCTGATCTTCGGTGCCGGCCATCGAGAGGGCGTGGCACGAAGAGCGCCCGTGGTCTACATGGCTTCGAACCAGACGATACGCATTGAATACGATCCGAATTCCAAGGTCGACCAGAAGCGGATCTCCCAGTTGCAGAAGGCCTGGCAAAAGGAAGCGGAACTGTCACTCGAACACTCGAATGAGAATCTGCAGGAACGTGATGAGAACATCATACGATGGGAATTCCTCTCGGAGTCCCAGCACCAGGAGATCAAACGCTACCTGGACAGAGTTTCGTTGATCCTCGAACAGGCAAGAGAGACCGTCCCGGGCGAAGAATCCGACAGGTCACTTCATTACGTCGGATTCCAGGTGACCAACGTCCCGGAAGAGATACTCCCGGCGCCCAAGATCCGTCTCCAGAGCAGACCGACGATGGAGGAACGCACGAAGCGTTCCAAACGCGAACTGGTCGAAACGAAGATGCAGGCCTGACCCCCCGACCGATCTCCGTGTATCTTGACCGCACAGGGCTGGTAGCTCAGTGGTCAAGAGCCCCCGACTCATAATCGGCGAGACCCCGGTTCGAATCCGGGCCGGCCCATTCCCTACAAGGTCGTTCGCTCCCGGGGGCGCGCGATGAGGAAACCACGTTTCTCCACCGCATCGATCACGGATGCGTCATGGAGCGCCGGGTTCGTATGGTTGAGATGGATGAAGCGGATCGAACCGGGAGCGCGCTTGACGTGCTCGGCGAACCTCTCCATCGAATCGATCATGGGCGGATGCGGAATCATCAGAAGATTTCGTCCGGGAATCTCCCTTCCGTCGTAGAAGGTCGCATCGACGTACGCGACATCCACCCCATCGAACAGCGATTCGATGAATTCAGGACCGACTGAAGGGGCATCCCAGCGGTCTATGTCCGGAACGAAGAGGACGCTCTTGTCGGGACCATGGATCCTGTAGGCCATGGTGTCTGAAAACTCATCTCGATGCGGCACCGCAACAGGTTCGATCCAGAGCCCGGGAAGAATCTCGAAGCGCACACCAGGCTCGAAAGGCTTGAGGACGATCTGTTCCAGTTCGATCAGCTGGGACCAGGGCCCGTTTGATCGAAGGAACTCCGCAAAGCGGGGACTCACGTGGACCGGAACGGAACTGGTCGAGGCGACCTCACGCCCGAAATGAGCAAGACCCAGGTAATGTCCGATATGAGCGTGCGTCAAAAGCACTCCATCGACCGGCATGCGTCCTCGCCCATGAACCCCGGCGACCTCATGGAGCATGGCGATCTGCTCGTCGATCGCGGGCGTGGCTTCGATGAGAAGCAGCGTACCGGAGGTCCGATCGATGATTCCCAACGAAGCCGGGAGTTCACGCCGACCACTGAGCCTCGCCTCGGCGCAACAAGGACGCTCACAGCCCACATGAGGCAGTCCACCATCCTGAGCCCGCCCGAGAACCACGACTTCGTATCTCGGGCTGGGAGGTGGGGCCTCAAGGTTCGAATCGGCCTGCTCGGACACAACTCCTTGAAAAAGCATCCCGGAGAGAAGAAAAAGGAGACTGAAATTGATCATGAAACCAAGGTACTTGAGTTCTCTCCGACCTGCCGCTTGCTTCAGCATGAAAAGGGAGAGATAATTGGGTTGTGGACATCGCCCACGGACCGAGGAACGCAAGCAGATGAGATCGACGAAGTCAGACCATGATCATCGAAGTGAACAGACGGCGAATGCCGCGCTGCTCGCGATCATGCTGATCATCACTTCTGGAGCAGTTCTTCATCTGCAAGCCACGAGCACACGTTCAAGCACGTTCACGACACGTGAATCGATGATGCAGAGAGCGAACCCAACGGCTCAGGACAGATTGCTCTGCAGTGAGGTCTCACTCTCGGTCGAGGCGGAGACGACCTCTGCGACACGTCCCGACGGGACTCATGACACGATGGCTCACGAGGGACGCGCGCGTGCCCTCGACAGAGCGCGTCGAAACCTGCCACCACCGCACCGAGTCTGATCTCGGAGGCGCTCCAAGGCGCATAACACATGCAGGTGGCGTCGGACCCAATGGGACCCCGACTCCCAACACGATTGAAGAATCTGATCGACACCACTCCATGGTGTCATTTGAAAGGCATCAAGCCATGGCCGTTCCCATCATCGGTAACGTTTTGAAGAAGACATTTGGAACCCGCAACGACAGACTGGTCAAGCACTATCTGAGCAGAGTCGCGAACATCAACGCACTCGAAGCCGACTACGCAGATCTGACGGATAAGGAGTTGAGGGGGAAGACCTCTGAATTCAGACGGAGGGTCGGAGACGGCGAAAAGGCCTATGACATGATTCCGGAGATCTTCGCAGTCGCGCGGGAAGCGATGGATCGATCGGTTGGAATCAGGAACATCTTCAATCCGGAGGAGAATTTCGACAGCGAGATGCTGCCGGAATCAGTGCGTCCTCTCTTCGAGCGAACCAAGGCCGAGATGGATGGGACCGAGGACGCGGCCCCGGAGGGGGAACTGGCCGGGTGCGCCGGACCGACTCCCGGATGGCAGCTGGTGGACATTCCAGTCGAGATCTATCGCGCGGTGCGAGAGCTCTACCCTGAATCGAAGCCCCCTTTCCGCGCCCGCCCGTTCGACGTCCAGCTGATCGGCGGCATCGTCCTCTCGCAGGGAAAGATCGCTGAAATGAAGACGGGTGAAGGAAAGACGATCGTCGCACCTCTGGCATCCTATCTGGCATGCATAGAGGAGAAGCAGGTTCACGTCATCACCGTCAACGACTACCTGGTGCAACGTGACCGTGACTGGGTGTTCCCGTTCTATCGAGCCATGGGACTCACCGTGGGTGCGATCCATCCCCAGCACATGCAGACTCCGGAAGAGAAGAAACTCGCCTATACATGCGATGCGATCTATGGCACCACCAGTGAATTCGGATTCGACTACCTCCGGGACAACATGAAGCTCGATCCGGAGATGCAGTTTCAGAAGAAACATGAATACGCCATCGTCGACGAGGTCGACTCGACACTGATCGATGAAGCAAGAACGCCGTTGATC
>CABYSN010000089.1 GCA_902521645.1 Planctomycetota bacterium | reverse complement strand
TCGGCGGGGCAGGGTCCTGCTTCGATGATGCCGAATTCAGCCATCGCAAGGCGTGCATCCTCGGCGTCGTAGTCACCGTCGCAGTCGAGGTCGCCCTCGACCGTGCTTTCCGCGAACCCGCAGCCGCAGTCGCCGGCCGCGGTCTTGAGCGGATCGTTCGGGCAGCCGTCACAGAAGTCGGGGGTGCCGTCGGCGTCCGCGTCGAACGCGTCGTCGCCGTCGGGGCAGACGTCGAGGAAGTCGGGCACGCCGTCGCCGTCGGTGTCCGTGCAGTCGGTGCAGACGTCCGCGAGGCAGTCGAAGAAGAGGGTCGGGGGCGTGGCGTTGAGCTGGTCCGGCAGGTTGCCGCAGGCCAGGTTGCCACTGCCCTCGAGGTCGATCCCGTCAGGGTGGACGATGAAGATCGCGCCGCCGGAGTCGGCGAGGTTGTCGCTGAACACGCAGCCGTTGATGTCGTGCTCGGGTTCCGGATCCTCGTCCTCGTTGGTGCGAATCAGGATCGCGCCGCCCATCGCGACGTCGTCGTCGTCCGGATCGCCATCGACCGTCTGGTTGCCGGTGAACGTGCAATTCGTCAACGCAAGGCCGTTGTACGGCACATAGCTGTCGCTGAGATACGCATGGATCGCTCCACCGCCGTCGGAGGAACCATCGACCGAAGTCACCTCGTTGCCGGTGAAGGTGCAGTCGGTCGCGTCCAGCAGGGCGCCGCTCACGCAGACGGCGCCGCCATCCTGGCCGGTGCGATTGCCGATGAAGTCGCAGTCGATCAGGGTGATGGTCGCCCGGCTGTCGGTGTCGATCGCGCCACCGGCGAGCGTACTCTCGTTGCCGGTGAAGCTCGATGACGTCACGGTGACGACCGAATAATCCTGGACGTAGAGCGCCCCGCCGTCGGCGGTGTCCCAGACTTCCCCATCATCCCCCTCCCCGTCGGCGGTGGTGTACGGGACGCCGTTGCCTTCGAAGCTGCAGTTCGTGATGTCCACGGTGCAATATTCGTAGATGTAGAACGCGCCGCCGTAGCTGTTGCAGGTGTTCGATCGGAACGTGCAGTCATCGATCGTGGCGTCGACCTGGTCCTCGAGGGAGATCCCCCCACCGTCATCACCGGAGTAGTTCGACTCGAAGAGGCAGGCGTCGAGGTCGAGGGTGCAGAACTCCAGGCACGCGATGCCGGCGCCATTATCTTCCGACGTGTTTCCGAGGAAGGTGCATCCATCGAGGACGAGCTGGCAGTATTGGCCGAGAAAGGCTCCGCCTCCGTTGCCCTCGCGGTAGTTGCCATTCGGAGCCAGAGCGACATTCGCCTGGAACGTGCAGTTTCGCAGGGTGAGTCCGGTGGCATCGTCGAACAGCCCGTCGCCGTCGAGGGCCTGTGGATACATGAAGAGACCGCCGCCGTTGACGTAGCCGTGGTAGTTGGAGTCGACGTCGTCGACCGACCACATCGAGCCAAGCCCGTTCTGAACGATCAGGTTCTCGAGCACCGTCGCGGTGGTCTCGCCGGATTCCGCGACCAGCACGGTGTGGGTGCCAGCGCCGTCGAGGATGCTCAACGGGATCCCGTCGGTGTCCACCACACCTCGCAGGGTGATTCGCTTGCCGTCGAGGTCGATCGGTTCGCCCTCGAAGTAGGTCTCGGCCGCGAGCAGGATGAGCTCGCCGTCGCTCGCCGCGTCGATCGCGTCGTTGATCGAGGTGAACTGACAGCCCGAAGCGCAGACGGTCTTGATGCCGAAGCAGTCGGACTCCTGCACCCCGCAGCCGCAGTCGCCCGGATTGGTCTTGAGCGGATCCGATGGGCATCCGTCGGCGCAGTCCGGGGTTCCGTCGGAGTCGGTATCGATGGAGTCGTCGCCGTCGGGGCAGAGGTCCGCGTTGTCGCCGACCCCGTCACCATCGCTGTCCGCGGATTCGGTGTCGTCGTCGGGGAACTCATCGGAGTTGTCGCCCACGCCGTCTCCGTCGCTGTCGGCGGATTCGGTGTCATCGTCGGGGAAGGCGTCCGCGTTGTCGCCCACGCCGTCACCGTCGCTGTCCGCGGATTCGGTCGGATCGTCGGGGAAAGCGTCGTTGCAGTCGGGGGTGAGATCGCTGTCACTGTCGGTGTCCGCGACACCGCAGCCGCAGCCGCCCGGTGCGATTTTGAGTGGGTCGCTTGGGCAACCATCAGCGTTGTCACCGACGCCGTCGTCGTCGGAGTCGTACTGTTCGGTCTCATCGTTGGGGAAGTCGTCGGCGTTATCGCCGACTCCATCGACATCCGTATCGAATTGCTCGGTGGGGTCGTCGGGGAACGCGTCGGCGTTGTCGCCGACGCCGTCATTGTCGCTGTCGAACTGCTCGGAAGGATCGGCCGGGAAGGTATCACAGTCATCCGCCGTGCCGTCGAGGTCCGAGTCCATGCCGTCGTCGCCACCGGAGCAAAGGTCCAAGGCATCGGGAACGCCGTCGCCGTCGCCGTCCGGACAGACGGTTGCGGCGTCGCCGCTGAGAATGGTGTTGCTACCGTCGTCCCACTGCTCCTGAGTCTGGCCCTCGACCACCTGGTTGCAGAGGTAGGACGTACTGATCGAGAGCTCGCCGTCGGTGTGGATCGCCGGGCTTCCGTTGTTGGCGAACATGGAGTTGGTGATGGTCACGGCCGTGGCGTTGCTGCCAACCATGAGAGCGGCGGGTCGGGAGTCGCCCTCGGAGGAGTTCTGATTCCCGTAGAAGTCGCAGGCGTCGAAAGTCACCACGCCTCCCCCGACCTGATTACGGAAGGAGACGACGTTGTTGGCCCACACGCAGCGTCGGAAGTCCAGCGTCGTGGTATCGCCGCTGACCGCGAAGATGCCGTCTCCACTGTTGCGTTCGAACCGACAGTCCTCCACCGACCCGGTGACCGATGAGAAATCCAGCGCATCTCCGAGATTGTCCGCAAAGAGAGATCCGCTCAAGGTGAGGAGTTGGGTGCGAGTGGCATTGATGCAGTTTTCCACCTCATTGCCCCGGAAGATGCACCCGGTGACCTGCAACTGCGCCATCATGGCGAGGGTGTTGTTGGTGGTTTCGAGGAGGTTGTACTCGGTCTCGTTGTTCTCGAACACGCAGTTGCTGATCGTGGTGATCCCCATGCCGGCGACGCCGGTACCCAGTTCGAGGATGTACTCGCCACCGGAATGATTGACTACGGTCGAATCCGACATCTCGAAGGTGCAGTTTTCCCCCTGCACGCAGGGAACGTACTCCGCCTGGTTGTCGTCGAAGAGACATCCAGAAAGCACGAAGCCCACGCTGTCGCCATAGATCGCGCCGGCGTATTCGTCCGCCGCATTGTTTTCAAAGCGACAACCTGTCAGCGTGACCCCAGCGTTCACGGCGTGGATTGCGCCGCCCAGATCGCTGGCCTCATTGTTGCGAAAGATGCAGTTGAGCGCGGTCAGAGGTCCGAAGGTGTAGTTGAGCCCGGCGCCGTTGTCGCCGGATCCATTCTCAATGACAAGGTTTTCCAGAGTGATCATTCCACCACTGGATTGAATCACGGCATGGGTGCTGTTTCCGTTCAGAACACT
>CABYSN010000088.1 GCA_902521645.1 Planctomycetota bacterium | reverse complement strand
CGATGAAGTCGCCGCTTCGAACATCAGCTGGCCGACCGAGTGGCCGGAGGCCATACGGAAATACCTGGAACCAAGCCTCTTCATCGAATCGAATGCACCTGAGTTCCGAAATTTCGTCGACTCGATAACCAACGGTCGAATTCGCAGCGTGACCCCCTACCTTGCTGCGAAGGAACTCGTGAAACGGACGATCCTCAATTTCCGTTCGATCGAAGGTGGCTCCATGGACACCACCAATCTCACTGGTGCGACTGAAAGCCTTCGCAACGAACGAGGTTCACGACTCGATCTGACCTGTGCCTGCGTGGCCACCCTGCGAGCGGCAGGCATCCCGGCACGGCCGGTGATGGGCATCTCGAAGATCCTGAACAAGAAGCAGGTCAAGGAGACGACGCTCTGGACGCCCTGGGCGGAGCTGTACCTTCCGGGAGCCGGCTGGGTTCCCTTCGATCCATACGAGATGCGGGGCTCGGGTTTTCAACATCGAGATCTGACCGCTCAGTGGAAATGGTTCGGCTCGGTGGAGGATCTGGTCGAACGGATTCCGGTCGCGTACCAACTCTCACCGACCGGAAACGACCTGAGACTCAGGAATTCGGCGAAGACCAGCGGAGGCGTCGTCGACATCAAGAAGAACTGGTTCGAAGTGCCCGTATGGGGATGGGTCACCGACGGATGCGCTCAGGGAGGCTCGAGCTGGAGCACCAATCTAGTTCGCATCAACAGAGGCGCGGGGACACCGGATCCACGGTGATCCCCTCCGACCATCACCCCAGAGAGCCGATCACCTCATCAACGAGAACATCCTCACGAGGCAGATTGTGCTTGCCGTAGGCATCACGTGGCGGAATGATTCGGACACCCATGGCCGAAAGCCGTCTGCAGTTGTCGACGAGAATCCCATTGTGCATGGAACCATGCATGGTGGGCGCCATCAGAATCCGGGCATTCCCTCTCTCCAGACGACCCAGCGCGGAAGCGAGCGTCGCTGTCACCACGGTGTCGGCGATGCCGGATGCGACCTTCCCGATGGTGTTGTAACTGGCCGGAGCGACGAGATAGACCTTGAAGGGCGACGAATCGGAGAGATGTTCCGCATCAGGTCCGAGATGGGTCACCACGGAATCGACGGAAGCCCAGGCCAGAGCCTCTTCGCTCACATAGCGGAGTGACTCCGAGGAACAGAAGACACGCACGGTCGCGCCGCGACGCCGCAGAGCGCGCACGAGAGTCGGCGTGGTGTAAGCGGCGATGCCGCCGGTGACGAGCAGGGCCACCGCACAGCCGGACAGCTCCTCTCCATCGAGAGGGACATCATGATCGCCGAGGTCCGAAGGTCGAGGAGGCTGATAGTTCCAATCATTCATGAGATCATTCTAACTGTGCTTCGCCCGGGAACGAAGCCGAGGCGATGAAACATCGCGCCTGCTCCCGTAAAAGGCGGATCGAGTATCGTAGAACGATGTTCTCGGTCGTCGTCATCCTCCCAGTCCACAATGAATCATGGCTGATCGGTTCGGTCCTGGGACAGGTGACCGATTTCGCGAACTCGCACCCGGACTGGCGATTCATCTTCGCCGATGACGGCTCGACGGATGACACGGCTGAAAAGATCAGGACGCACCTCGAAAACTCACCTGTTCGGTCGATCGAGCTGCAGGCGCTGACACCCAACCGAGGCAAGGCACGCACCCTGAAGAAGGTCATTCTCGAGTCGAGCGAGGAGATGGTCCTCTTCACCGACGGCGACCTGGCCTACCGACTGGAACACCTCGACGAACTCGTCGAGCGACTTCAGGATGCGGATGTCGTCATCGGCTCGAGACACCTCGCCGAGGAACGCCAGACCAACATCACCATGCTGCGAAGGCTGACCGGCTCCGCCTTCAATCTGATCGTGAGGATGCTCACAGGACTCCCGCACAAGGACACGCAGGCGGGCCTCAAGGGCTTTCAGCGGAATGCCGCCAGAGCGGTCTTCAGAGCCCAGGTGGTGACAGACTTCGCCTTCGATGCGGAATTGCTCTTCCTCTCCAAGAAGCTGGGACTTGTCGTCAGTGAGATACCCGCCCGAGTCTCATCGAGACATTCCTACAAGAAATCCAAGGTCAGTCTCATCAAGGATCCTCTGAGAATGTTCGCATCACTGATCCGGATGCGACTGTTGCATCGAAAGCTGAAAAGACGACCTGACCGGATCACCGCCGGATATCCGGGAGGCAGATCACTGTCGAAGGAACAGGCTTCGGGACCCGACGCGCGCAAACCGACTCTTGAGAAGCAGTCCAAGTGATGAACGACGAGCACGCGAGAACCTCCTCCAAGCCAGCGCCACGCGTGATGCTCAGTTTCGACGTCGAGGAATTCGATCTGCCGAACGAATACGGCGCCGACATTCCGCTCGAGAGACAGCTTTCGATCGGTGCCTCCGGCCTTGCGACGATAGTGAACATCGTCGATCAACTGGGCGTGAGGGTGACCCTGTTCACAACCGCACGGATGGGAGAATACGTGCGGAGTGAAATCCCCGAGATCGCGCGAAAGCATGAGATCGCATCCCACGGCGTGCGACATGACCGCTTCGATCCCGATCACTACACCGAATCGAAGCGACGACTGGAAGCGCTGGCCGAAACAGAGGTCACCGGTTTTCGAATGGCGAGGCTCCAGCCCGTGGATGTCCCCAAATTGATTGAAAGCGGCTATCGATACGATTCCTCGGAGAATCCGATACGACTGCCCGGTCGCTATGACAACCGCCATCTGCCGCGGGAAGCCAGAATGGATCAGGGACTCGTTCGAGTTCCCATCTCGACCTCGCCGGGTCTTCGGATACCACTCTTCTGGCTTGGATTCAGACACCTGCCCGGTGTCATCCTGAAAAGAACACTCGACAGGACACTCAGACACGACGGATACCTGAATCTCTTCTTCCATCCCTGGGAGTTTCTGGACACCTCCGAATGGAGCAAACAGATGCCACGAGTGGTCAATCTCGGAGGTGGCGACAGACTGGCCCGAAAACTCGCGGGGACCGTGAAGGATCTCACTGGAAAAGCTCGATTCACGACCCTGTCCGAGTTCACCTCGGACTTCAGGACAGGACAGGACCCCGATGAGAACGGAACGAACTGATCATTCGCCCCCGTCATCCGGCGACGATTCGGGAACACCGAGAGCACGGGCACGAGATTTCAGAATCTCCACGAAACACCTGAAGCTGGCCTGCTCCTCGGCAGGAACCTGATCCTTTCCACGAGTGATTCTGTCGAGCATCATCTCGTACATGGCAGCCTCGTCGAAATCATCGCCCTGAACGGCCCTCATCTGACTCAGCACCGCATCAAGCTGGACCAACATGTCGTTGATCTTCTTCTGTTCCTGAGGGGAAAGGTCTTCGTACGCGACCGCCCCATCCTCGGCATCGGAGGAGCCGTCAGCGGCCTTGGAGGGTTCCACCCATTCGGAAGCACCTGCGATCGCCAGACCTCCCAGGCGTCGCATCTGCGCCGTGGAAGCCTCGAGATCGACTCCGATCGGCTCGACACGTCCGCCGATGTGCTCGGCGAGGAACGCCTCGG
>CABYSN010000087.1 GCA_902521645.1 Planctomycetota bacterium | reverse complement strand
GCGCGTTTGCCGCGCGAAACCTCCGATACAAACTACGAATGGGGTCTGCCAACCATGGAGATCGACCTTGCGATGAAGCGGTACCTGGCACCGGTGCCCAACTCACAGACCTCGTGGCCGCCCGTTGATGCTCTGGACCATCGTCACGATGACAAGGCCCCGACACAGCGGCGTCTACCTCAAAGAACGCTGCCTGACCGCGATCTGACTTCCGACGCCCCCGGCGGCCATAGGTGGACTTGCGATGCAACTCGGAGGCAAGCCCACACAGGACGGTACGACGACCCCACCCTACTGCCGTATCCGCTGGCTTCACGGAGGGGCGATATCGCAGGCAAAACTTCCGGTACTGCAATGCACATGCGTCAAGAGAAACTCCAAGACGCAGATACTGCGGATGCCATGTGGTGAGTCCATCATGGCGACCCGATGCATAACACCCATAGTTTGTAAATTCATCTCTGAAACCCTTACGGACTCCAGCTGCAAATGGATTGCCATGGATGTAACGCAACACATTCATGACATGGCGATGATCGTCATTGTTTACAGCCACGGCGTGGTACCGCGCTTCCCAGAAGTGCCCGGTGCGTTTCAACAGGCGATTCAGCCCGATCGCGGTATACCAATTCAGCCAATGCATCAGCCGAGGCATGTCACTTGGGTCGCGTGTCCCAAGCAGATAATGCACGTGATTGCTCATCAGAGCCACCCCATACAAACGCCCGTTGAACCGAGGCAACACCTTCGCAAGTGCATGCAAGACAAACATCCTTGCTTCCTTGCTGCGGAGATCGAACTCCCGATTGTTGCAGCGAACCGTGACATGCTGGCAAAAACCACTTTGGAAACAACGACGCCGTCGAGGCATGGTGCACCCTTTCTCTTCTATTTCTGATCACAGTATTCAGTGGCCACGCCCGATGACATGAGCATGCACACCGTCGGGTGACTGGCCCGCCACTGTGCACATCCACCGATCACCGCATGCCTGTATGCTGTTACCGTTCGCAATCGCATCTCTCTGTGACATTGACGTATCGATGGTGACATCCAAGATGGCTGATTATCAAATCTGCACACAGGATCTTCAAGCAAGCAAAGCGCGCATTGAAGCAGGACGCGAGCAACTCGCGGGTGCTGTCATCGAACGGTCAGCGCAAACCCTTCAGCAACGCACCTCGCTGCTGATGCGCATGCCGGGCAATGAGGCTCCTGCTCCATTCGGACATCTGCTTGCGCTGGGCTTCCTTGCTGCAGCGCTGCGCCGCATTGCTCAATCAGATGGGACACACGCGCCAGACGCGGATCACATGCTTGGGGAGGCGCTCAGCCATCTTGAGCAGCACCGTGTGGATGGAATGTGGCGACACACAAATCATCGCTTCGGTACCGGAACCCTCACTGCGATCGTGGCCTTGTCTGGAGCCCTCCCGGACTTTGAAGCACTGGAGGGACTTCGGGGGCCGACCGGAGGCTTTCTGGCCCACCGCTGCGTGACGACCACCTGCGACGACACAGCGACACGGCCAGGTGAAATCGATCATTGGGAGCAGGAAGACCTGCCCACCACTGCGCTTCTGGAGGCCGTGCGCATTGACCAAGGTCTCGAACCTCAGATCGACGCCAAGTGGCTCCTCGCTCGATTTCAACGATGGGGCGGCCTCTTCTTCAACCCGCCGACGATGGGGCTTTGGGCCATGGCGAAACTGTCAGGGCGCCTCGGTCCATGGGAGCCGACAGAAACAGACACGAGCGACACCGATGACGAAGATCGCATGCACCGCCGCAGGCTTCGAAACATCATCATCGATCTGCTCGCTTCGCGGCGCGGAGACGATGGATCGTTTGGCGGATTCGATTCGCTCCTCAACAACAGCCTTGCCGTCCTGGCACTTGCAGAGATGGACATCGTTGACCGTGCCACCTTGATCTCACAATCAGAGATTCTGAATGCATGGGAAGGCCAGCAACGCGTCGAGACACCCTTCCACTCAACCATCACGCTGGAACAGCCATGCACGATCGACCTCGATGATGACCAGCATGAACATTCTGCCATGGCGGTGCTACATGATCACCTCCACGAAGCGACCACCTATGAGGACCCCCACCAACTCATCACCACTGCTCTGGCATGCATGGCCCTGCATGCAGAGGTAGATCTCACACAAGAAGCACGCTTCCCGAATGCACCCCATTTTCCAGTGGCACGCCTGGAAGCAGCAACGCCCGGAGAACAGGCTCTACAGCACGTTCGTCCGTACTGCGAACCGTCGCCGGAAAGACAGCACCATCCGAGCGATCCGTTCTGCACCCGGGGAAGGCGAGTCGCTCTGCTTGACGCGATGACATCAAGCCTCGATCGACTTGGCCCCACGCTGGTTTCGCCGGCCGCCGGCCAACGTCTGCGAGCATCGGTCCAGTCGACACGTGATGACCACATCGGAACCGGTACGTTCGGACTCGAAGTCCGTCTACACGGAGGCGACGACAGCATCGATTTTCTCTGGTGTGCATCCCGCTCCAGTCGAAACCTATTCTCACTGCTCAACAACCCCGA
The DNA here is from genome assembly GCA_902521645.1 of Planctomycetota bacterium. GTDB lineage: Bacteria > Planctomycetota > Phycisphaerae > Phycisphaerales > SM1A02 > UBA8087. Next base: position 1,162 of record CABYSN010000087.1, on the reverse strand, counting down.
TCCGACGTCAAGACTTCGACATCTGGCTGCACTTTGGAGTCGGCTGCCCAATGAGGAGAAGCCGACCATCGCATTCATCGACGATATCTGGTTCGAATTCGATCTCGATGGCTCCATCGATCTCCCCCCGGCCTTCTTCTTCGGTCCATCCAATATCCAACGAGATCGTGTCGATGCATACGGTCTCGGCGAAGTCGCGGTCAATGTCCGCCGGGTCGCCCGATCACTCGAACTCGACTCGGAACTCGACAAGCACCTGCTGCAGACCGCCGATCGCCTCGAACGGTTCGAAGTGGACGCCGCCGTCTTCCAGACCGGCATGATGTTCTCGCGTGCGCACGCACCGATACGGATCTGCTTCTCACCACGGCCGATCGCCGATGCATTTCCCCTGCTGGAAGGACTCGAACTACATCACATGATGCCCCGCTGTCGTGACCTGCTTGATATGGCCGCAGCATGCGGACTCCAGGCCGCCGTCTGCACGGACATCACCCCAGATGGAGCCACTTCCCGCATCGGATTCGAGCTCTATCCTGCAGCCAAGGTGACAGATCACCGCGCGATGAGTCACCACTACCAGACACTGTGTGAGCGGTTGCACGAGTGCGGACATATCGATGCCGATCGAGCCTTCGCATTCCTGCGCTCCGAGGGATGGGATGAACTGTCACCTGACGGCGGATGCTATCGCCTGATCAATCACATGAAGTGCCTGGTGCACGAAGATGGTTCCATTGAGACCAAGGGCTACATCTTCCTGAAACGGACTCGACGCCCCATGTGAGACCGGCCAGGCCACAGTGACCGCGTGCAGGTGGCCGAACTCAGCAGCCAGAGGGAGTGAAGTCAGGCAAGGAGTGCGCTGGGATCGTTCATGAAGCGAGCCTTCAACGCCTCGTCCTTCCAGCAGGCGGCAAAGAGGTCGGCGAGTTGGTTTCGTTCTTCAGTCATCGTTCGTGGCTTCAGGGGACAGCGTTTGAGGTCATCCGTCAGTCAGCACTGTAGGGGCATACCAATTCACAGTGGCTGGATTGACGAAGGGGTCAAGGGCACCTCCCGCAGCGTTGCTCAACTCGTCATCTGAGAGTTCCATGTGACCGCTGGGCGGTGCCGGCATCGTGATGTGCACGCAGTTGTCTGCGTTCTCCACCACCTTCAC
>CABYSN010000086.1 GCA_902521645.1 Planctomycetota bacterium | reverse complement strand
CATAGTCCTCGACTGATGCCGCGACCACCTTCATCGCATGGTCACGACCGTAGACACCCGCGATGGTCACGTCACTGGTCACACCGGGGACCAGCTTGTAGGTCGCGAAGTAGTGTTGAAGCCGATCGATCAGTGCGACCGGTATCTCGCCGATGTCGGTGGACTGGCCGTAGACCGCATCACGATCCATCACCGCGATGATCTTGTCGTCGGCCTCACCGCCGTCAATCATGCTGATACCGCCGATGACGTGCGCCTTGAGAAGAATTTCAGTCCGATCAACGGGCCGTTCGGTCAGAACACAGACATCGAGCGGATCACCATCGCCTCGAGTGGAGGTGGGCGAGAGCGCGGCGACACGTGGTCCGCACCAGGTCCTGGGTATGAAACCGTAGGGTGTCGGTGGAGTCGAACTGGTCCGCTGAGGACGATCGACCATGAGATAGCCGGTTCGTTTGTCGATCTCGTACTTGATCACGTCGAAAGGTGTGAGCTCGATGAAGGCATCGACTCTCTCCGGCGGATCGTCCCCGGTTGAGAGACCATGCCAGGGATGTGGTCGGTCACGAAACCAGTCGTGCTGTGATTCGCTCAAGGTCCTTGAACTCCTGAAGGTTCGGGAAGACGTTCGAGAAGATCCTCGACCGCCCTCTGAAGCTGGGCATCATGTCCTGCGGACTCGTCCTCGGGTGTCTGAACGACCACGATATCGGGCATCGCACCGTTGTTCTCCATGTCGGTGCCGTCGAGGAGGTACCACCCACGGAAGGGGGTGCGAATGGTCGTCCCATCGATGAGTGATGCCGATCCGGTGGAAATCACGGAACCAGTGGTCTGAGCGCCCACCAAGGTGCCGCGGCCCAGTGCCTTGAAGCCGTGGGAGACGATCTCGGCATTGGAATAACTGTTCTCGTTGCACAACATGTTCACCGGAAGGACGTATCGCTGGATGAACAGCCGGTCCTGGGGATACCCATCGGTTCGTGCGGGATCGGCGCCTCGAGGCACCGTGTAGGCGTGCGGCCTCGCATCGAGAGACGCGAAGACCCTGTCAGCGGTCCAGCCGCCACCATTGTTCCTGACATCGACCAACAGACCATCCTTGCCCTCTGCGGCCGCATAGAGATCCCTTTCAAAGACATCAAGAGAGGCCTGATCCATGGATCTGATGTGCAGATAGCCGAGGCGACCATCGGAGAGTTCCTCCACCCGCGCCTTGATCGATTCGAGATGCGAATCATAGATGAGTCGTCCGAGCGGGCTGCTCGAGATCGGTTCGATCAGGGTGAGCAGATCGATCGGTTCTTCGTCCCCATCGGCAGCTCTTCGGATTCGAAGCACCACCTCACGCCCGACCTTGCCCCTCAGATGCTCTTCGATGGTGTCACCGGCTCCGAAGGACTCGCCATCGATCGAGACGATCACGTCGCCGGGCATCAACGGCATGGGACCGATCTCCGCAGGAGAACCGGGAATGATGTCGACCACCTCGAAGCCGTCATCCACACGACGATGAATCGTCCCGAGGCGGCCTTGAGATTTTCTCGTCGGTGAGGACATGCCCGGCGTTCTGATGCCGGTGTGAGAAGCGTTCATCTCCCCGAGCATCCGAGCGGCGACCCAGTTGAATTCATCGCTCGTCCAGGCTCGAGAGGCCAGTTGGTGATAGTCACTCTTGATCTTCTCCCAGTCACGACCCTTCATCTCCGGGTGGTAGAAGACCATCCCGAAGATTCGTGCGGCCTCATCGAACTTGCGACTGGACTGCTCCTCGAGATCGAGTTCGATCTGAGCGTCGACTGGAAGTGATTTCGATGATCCCGACGGCGTGATCCAACCGCCACTGGAACCCTGAGTCACCATCTTGTCGCCGGACAGAGTGAATTCTCCGAGCGTGCCGGAACCAAGACGCTTGGATCCCCTGCCCTTCCAATCCACCGACCAGATGCCGGTGGTCCCGGAGCCGCCACCGTATCGCTGGAACAGAATCAGATCACCTGCAGGGGAGAGTCGAACGGTACGTTCGTTGCCGGTCAGAGACGTCATGCGATCAAGTCGTTTGTAGGCGTCATCGAGGGACGGCGTCCATTCGGGCGTGTCGGCCTCGTCCTTCTTCTCATCCGAATCGGCATCTTCGTCCTTGGCGAGATCAGGAAGCCAGGGCTCGACGGGCTTGCGCTTCTTCGCGGCCTTCTTGGCATCCGCGTAGTACTCGTCGAGTTCCGTGTCGAGAAGTCCGTCAAGTGAGCGATCCAGATACACACGATAGACGTCGTATGCCTCCTCCTTTCGTTCACTGGAGAAGGTCAGGATGCGACCATCAGCCGAGAACCTGGGACTCAGGTCGTTGTCGGGATGTCGCGAGACGTTCACGGCCGCAGCAGGGTCGTCGACCGGCACGAACCAGATGTCGTAGTTGAAATCGAGGTCCGCCTGACTGATCGCCAGGGCATTCGAATCGGGAGCCCAGACGTATTCAGTGCCCCGGTCCCAACCCTCACGAGCCATCGTCTCCTCGCCTGTCGCGAGGTCGAGAAGCAGGACATCCCCTCTTTCCTGACGAAGAGCCAGAGTGCGTCCGTCGGGTGACGGCTTGGGATCACTGATGTTGCGATCGTCGACCAGCACTTCGTGTATCTCGAAATGAAGCGCATCGTGCCATCGTTCCGGATCGAGCCTGGGGTCATCCTCCTCATCCTCAGGTGCTTCCTCGGACGCGCTCTCCTTCGAGTCGGTCGTGGAATCGGGAGCGGTCTCGAGACGAGTCGCGATGAAATCGACCGCGCCCTGAACTGCATCGACCCGACCGCTGATCTTTCCATCGGCAAGCGAGCCCTTGAAAGGAATGCGCATGCTGTTGTCCAGGATCAATTCTCCCGAGAGTGCACCGGTCTCGGGATCGAATGCGACAACTGCCTCACCGGTGAAGATGCCGGAAGCATCCAGAACGAGCCCCCATTCTCCGGTCTCGCTGCGTGTGAATGACAGGGAGACCGTGACGAGACCCATTCCTGGAATCTCACATTCAGCGGCCCACTCGCCGGAGAGTCCTCCGGACTCGGGATCAACGGGGGTTTCAGCGGGATCCTTCTGCGGGTCCGACGGATTCACCTTGAGTGCGGGCTTGGATCCGGACTTCGACTTCACCTCGGGCTTGCGATCGTCATCGTTCTCCTCGGCATCGCTCTCCTCGACAACTTCGGGGTCCATGACCGAGCTCCAGTTCTCCTGAAGTTCGCTTCTGGTCAGGGTGACCTCGACGGCGTAGACGCCATCCGTACCCTCCTCGTCACTCGTGAAGTAGAGACGAAGTCCGTCAGGACTCCAGCTGATGGATCGATCGTGCGCAAGTGATTCCGTGATTCGCCGGGTCGGACTTCCATCGGCGATGTTACGCACCCACACATCACCGTAGGCCACCACCGCCATGACCTTGCCATTGGGACTGAGTTCCGCTTCGGTGACCATGCTCGAGACGTTCTTTGGAATCACACGATCGAGGCCGTCCGTGTTCGCATCAATCGCGATCGGCGAAGCACCGGATGAAAGGTCGTCGAGATCCAGTGCATACAGCCGATCCCAGTTCTGGATCACGACGCGCCGGCCGTCGGCGGAGACGTCGAAATCCGTCACGTCGTGCTCGGTGAAGTCGGTGAGGCGTTCCGCCGTCTCGACCCCCGGCACGATCGACTGACGGTAGAGATTCACGGCCCCGAGTTCGCGATCGGAGAGGAAAAGCATCGTCTCATCATCCAGCCAGTGCGGGTAGCCGTCGTTTCCC
>CABYSN010000085.1 GCA_902521645.1 Planctomycetota bacterium | reverse complement strand
ATCACGCCTTGCAGCAGATGAGTCTTGCCGATGCCGCATTCGCCGTGCAGGAAGAGCATCTTTGGTGCGGCTTCATGTTCCTCCGCCATCGAGAGCGAGGCCTGATAGGCGAGTCTGTTCGAGCCGCCGATGACGAAGCTCTGAAGTTGTCGCAGCATCTGGCGGCGATCATTCGAACGCCTTCTGGAGCGAGGTCCGTAGCGTTGGACGTCCTCGGCGCTTGGGATGTGCTCGGAGGCTCTCGATCGAGGGCCCCGGGGATCCGCAGCATTGGTGGAGGCACCGGTGGCGACTTCGGTGCTTCGGGTCGGGTCCGTGCTGGAATCGTTCTGCTGCCCGTCGATGCCATCCCGGCCGAAGGCCTCAGGGGCGACGTGAAGTCCCACGGACGCCGCCGTCCCCAGGGTCTCGCGAGCGACGACTTCGAGATCATCTTCGAAGTGCCGTCTGATCCAATCCGCGACGAACTGGCTCTGAGCCGCCACATCGATCCTGTTGCCTGTGATTCTGATCTTCGTGGTGTGGTCGAACCACATGCCGAATCGGTGTTTGCCGATTCTCTCGACCAGTCGATCTGAGAACGAGTCTTTCGTCTTGTCGGACTCTTCACGTGAACGTCGTGGCGCACGCTGGTCCTCGGTTTCGAGCCGGGCGGCTTCGGTGAGTCTGTTTCGAGGTGTCTTGGACATCGTGGAGTCGGTTCGTGGCGTCGGCTGCATCGGGTTCATTTCTCGAGAGGTATCGGGTCGAGAGGGGGATGAATGTCTCCCCTCGAACGACAAGGGAGACAGACTGACTTTGATGGCTGGTGCGCTCCCGAGCGCGGCTGCCGTGGCGTTTCCTGAACCGTTCTCCGTTCAGTGCATGCCACAACCTTCGCCGCGAAGGCGATCGTCATCAGTCATCTTTTCGAATCCCTTCGAGAGGAATGGGCCGTCTCCTGGTGCCGCGACGGTTCGTCTCGGCGTCCGATCAAACGGTCAAGTCCGGAGTGGAGGCCACTCTCGTCATGAAACTCTCTGGCGACGAGTCATTTGTGGACGCTGCGTGAGCCTGTCGTGCTCGCAGGGGTCGTTCGTCGAAGCAAACCTTGACCGGTCCGTGTCTTCCCAATAGCTCGGAATACCCTGCCGAAAAGCGATCGAGACCATGTGCAGTGCGAAAAGCGCTGCTGTTCTTTCTCCGTCGAATCCTTCAAGCGGCTGAGCCAGGTCGATTCGATGATGGGGAACGGTGAATCTGGTCTGTGCATCGGCGAGGCCGATGCGGGTCCTTGTTTGCTGCGACGAATACCGGCAAATGAGAATTCGTCACCATGAAGTCCGTAACGTTTCCACGTCCTTGTGGAACGATCCGAATGTACCTCAAACATTTTTCGATGCAAGGGGGTGCCTTCGAAGTCGGTGCATGTCGTGGTTCGAAAACCCCTTGTTTTAGGGGGTTTTTAAAATCTGAATTCAGTTCTCCACCTCGCCTCGGCGGCATTGTCGATCCACTGTGGAAAACACGACCCCACTTGACAGTCCCGAATCGTGAATGGTCGTTTCAGCTGAGATCGGGGTCGAGGCTGCGCACGAAGGCCTGTCTTCTTGCCGTGCATCTGAATCCGAAGTGCTCGTAGATCCTGCGTGCCGGATCGTTCGTGTCGTCCACCGCGAGAACCACTGTTTTTTGTGGTGATCCGCACACCTTCCGGAGTGCATGCGCCATCAATGCACGACCCGTTCCACGACCTCGGGCTTCCGGAGTCAGTCCGAGATAGACGAGCTCGATGGACTCCTTCGTCTTCGAGAGATTCATCATCGAGATCCCGACGGGGGTCTCTCCGTTCATCAGAAAGCTCCACCATTCCGGTTTGAAGATTCCTGAACTGATGTGTCCGTCGACGACGTCCGAAGGGGTGCGCAGCCGCGCCAGCCCGGGGCAATCCAGCGTGTCTCGGTAGGTCTCGGCCAGAAGCGTTTCCAATCTCGCACGGTGTTTCGAGTGATAGGACTCCACTCGAAGTTCCGGTGGCAACTGGCCTTCTATTCGTTCCTTCCGTCGGGGGACGGAGCGTTCCATGTAGGTCAGCATGGCGATTCGCTCCATGCCGCCGGCCAGGCAGGCTTCGGCCTCGAGCGGATTTTCGGGGGGGATCAGGCTCTGGGCCAGTCGCACGTCTGCCTGCCTCAGGCCGCGGCAGGTGGCGTCGATCACCTCGCCGGTGATCTTCAGATCGTCCCTCGTCTTCGGGCGACTGGCGAAGAGCATCGCGGTCCGGCCGGGATTCAAGGCGCCCATCGCGGTGGCTCTGATCGACCGAGCTTCGTCGAAGGCGCACCAGAGATGTTCGAGCCCCATCCCTGATTTCTCGGCGAAAGCGAGAAACCGCCTGGCTCGCTTGGCATCGGCATCCAGGAGCCGTTGGATCGCTTCGACCAGGCGGGCGGGTCCGGGATGTGCGATCACGGGCCCGAGGGGCCTCCCGGTGTCATGCTTTGGAGTGGCCTCGTCGGTCATCTGGCTGCTGTCCTGCTCCTTCATCACCAGAAAGGGTAGGGAAAGCGAGAGCCGGGGGCGAATCTTTCCTCATCCGACCGGCTTTGCCGATATCATGATCGCTCCCCGACCCTCGCGGAGAACGACCGATGAGGGGTTTTCTCAGCTTGATGATTTCCTATTGAGGCCATCTCACTCATGAACGACGCGACGAAGATCACTCGTATCACTCGAAACACGCGCCTCCGATCCAGGTGGGTCTATTCCTTTCTCGGGCTGACTCTCGGACTCATGGGGGCGTTTGCTTCCACCTCCACGTCCAATGCGGCAGAGTCTGCGGTCTCCGTGGGGCAGGTTGATGTCTGGACACTTGATTTCAAGCCCGGCCCGCTTCGGCTCTACGTCGATCCGATCGATGGAAAGCACTACCACTATTTCACCTATCGAGTAACCAATCGAACCGCCAAGGACAGAATGTTCGCGCCCCGCGCCGAACTCTTCACCGACAAGGGTGAAATCCTTCGTTCCGGTGACGGCGTCCCCTCCGAGGTCTCTCGGAGGCTGCTCGGTCTGCTCGCGCAGCCCTTGATGGAGAACGAGAACCAGATCATCGGAGACCTTCGCCAGGGCAAGGAGAACGCCCGGGATGGCATCGTCATCTGGAAGGCCACGGATCTCGACTCGAATGAAATGACGATCTTCGTCACCGGGCTCAGCAATGCCTTCGAGCGCGTGAAGCATCCCCTCACTCAGGAGGATGTGGTCCTGAGAAAGACGCTTCGTCTCGATTACGTCACCCCCGGAAACATGGCTGATTCGGTCAGAGTGGCGGCTCAGCCCGCTCGCCCCGAAGAGACCGATCGAGGCAATCAGTTCCATGCCAAGATCGCCAACGGGATCTGGATCTGGCGCTGAGAGCCGCCTTCGCGAGCTTTCGCGCGACTTATCCGGACCACCAGCGGATCTCCCGGTGACTTCCACCGGTTTCATCCCTTTTCCGTCTCGTCCCTTCTCATGAATTTCGCTATACTTCCCGACCCGAAACCAATGAGGTTCGGACCTCGCCAGTTTCCATGGCGGACAGTCTTCTCGAGAACAGGAGTGTTCAACGATGGCACATAAAAAGGGTCAAGGTTCTACCAAGAACGGTCGCGACTCAAATCCACAGTTCCGTGGCGTCAAGCTCTTCGGTGGGCAGCGTGCGAAGGCCGGTTCGATCATCATTCGTCAGTGCGGCACGTCCTTCAAGGCAGGCCATCAGGTTCTTCGCGGACGCGACGACACCCTGATGGCACTCGTCCCAGGAACCGTTCGCTTCCGTGGACGCTTCGTCGACATCGTTCCCGAAGACGATTCAATTCAGAAGTTCGAAGTCGTCGAACGTCAGAATGCACGTCAGCGCG
>CABYSN010000084.1 GCA_902521645.1 Planctomycetota bacterium | reverse complement strand
AGCGATCATAGATTCGGATGCCGTCTACCGTTCGATTCAGACGGAGAGCCTGCGTTCCTCATTGCGTACTCTGGGAGTCGAACATCTCATTGAGCAGTGATGCTCATGCATCTGCCGAGCGACTGGACTTCGTGGTCTTGCCGATGCCGGGGTTGAAGGTATTGGTCGGATCAAGGCTTCGGTGGAATTCCTTGACGTTCTGTTCCGCTTCGTACATGTGGCCCACGTTGTGCTCCGCGGGAAATTTCGCCCCGTTCGCCTCCAGCCGATCGAGCATGAGTGTCTTGATCCGTTCGAGATCAGCACCTTTTCGGTAGACGTAGATGTTGTGGAAGACGTGGCACATGTAATGTCCGTATGACAGCGAAAGCACCATGTCCCTGGTGAGTTCCTCGGGAAGCGTTTCGACCCACTCCGGGTCGCTGCTCAGGAGTGCGATGTCGAGCGCAAGAACATCCTCGGTCGTTCGTTGATGCAGATTGTGGTACCGGATTCCCGCGCCCGCTGCGCTGAAACGGTGCAGCAGGGCGGCTTCCTGTTCCTTCTCGGTGCACTCGAAGAAGCCGACCTCCTCATGCCGCCCCCAAAGGTCCTCGAGGTAGCGCCGCGATTCTTCGATCGCCTCGTCGGCGGTGACCAGTATCAGGAGGTGTTCGTAGTCGTCCCGGTATTGGCGCAGTCTCTTCGGAAGATGTTGCGGGAACAGCTTGCTCGCGTAATAGAGGAAAATGTCCGGCAGGTACTTGGGGAGAAGCGGAATCTTGTTCAACAGGTATTCGGCCTTGGCCTTCAGGGCGTATGCCTTCGGCAGGCGATCCGTTCCGAGATACTTGATCGCAAGCGCGACGTCCTTCGCGTATTTCTCCGCGATCGTGAACGTCGAACGGTTCATGTACTCGCACATCTCCGGGAGATGCTCGAACGTGCTCAGGACATGCCGACGCATGGCGACGAACTGATCCGGGTCGTTGGTACCGAGTATGAAGACCTGCTTCTTCTTCGGGGCCTCGAAGGTGTCGACCCTCACCGCGAAGCAGACGACCTTGCCGGCGCTGCCACTGACTTCATGAAGGCGTTTCGGATCGGCGTTGTAGCGATTGGGCACCTTCGCATCGAGATCGCGAATCCTGTTCACGTAATCGGTGTCCGAGGCCACCCGGTCATCATCGATCAGGTCCGCATCCGAGAAGTCTCCGGCATCGAGTCGTCCCAGGATCTCCTCCGGGGTCTCGCCCAGATCGCGTATTCCCAGATGATCGATCAGTTCGAGCGATCCTTCTTCATCGACCCTCGCAAAGAGCGCGTATTCGGTGTAGGACGAACCGCGTTTGCACAGCGCGCCGCCCGCGTTGTTGGCGACGCCTCCGATCACCGTGGCGCCGATCGTCGTCGACCCGAGCACCGAGTGGGGGACTCGATCGATGGTCTTCAGTTCCTGCCCGAGTTCGAAGAGCGTCGTTCCGGGAAACGCCAGCGCCTGGGTGCCGCCCCTCAGGAGTCGCAGGCCCCCGATCCGGCCGACGTTGATGATCACGACCGGGCGGTCGTAGTCGAATCCACTCGGAGAGGATCCGCCGGTGAGACCGGTCTTGGTGGCCTGCATGATGATCGCGCAGCCTGCTTCAACGGCGGCTTCGAGGACCTGCCACTGCTCGAGGAGCGTCGAAGGGAAGACCACCGCGGCCGCACCCCCGAAGCCGTAGCGAAATCCGGATCGGTAGTAGGCGGTGTCCATCTCCTTCGTGAGGACGTTCTTGGCTCCCACGATCGCACTGAAGATGTTGGCAAGTTCGGTCATGTGAGACGCTGGGTCCTTTGTCCTGAAGTAGACATCCGTCCGTTTCCTCAAGCGATCTCCGAATTCTAGCATTCAACCGGGTGTCAGGCTGTTTCCGAAGTCCCATTCGATCGGGAAAGAATCGCCTCCACGATCCGGTCGCCCGCACGTCTCGCCCCGGCGATGTTTCTCGAGACCGGTCCGAGTTCGAGTTCGGCCAGAGGGCCCGAAACGAAGACTCGTGCGTGCCAGCGAAGCGACGTGTCGACGACCGGGTAGCCGCAACTCGCGCAGGGAAGCGAGGCGGAAGCGATCAGCTCATCGATCATCGTGCCTCCCGGACGACGTGTGTCGAATCCGGTCGCCAGAAGAACCTGGTCGGCACGCACGGTCGTGTCGGTGTCGATCGTCATCAGAAGTGCGTCGTCCTCCCCGGCGAAGTCGGTGATCTCACCCTCATGCCATGTGAGTTTTCCGCGTGCGATCGCCCGGCGCAAGGCGCGTCCCATGTCGGGTGGGACCGATCCCCTATGCCTGGCATCCGTGATCAACGTCCTTCTGCGGTCGTTGTCCCGCTCCTGCGTGAAGATCTCCCCGTACTTCCAGCCCAGCCACCCCGGGTCACTGTCGAACTGATGTTGTCGCAGCGCATGTCTCGAGACGAGGTGAACATGATGGCCATCCTTCATCAGACGAAGGGTCGCGTGACCCGCCGAGATGCCACCGCCCACCACCACGATGGTCTCCGGTTCGGCGGGCCAGTGCTCGCGATCCGGCTCGAAGATGTGGCGGACTCTTTGATCGTCTCGCGGCGCCCAGTCGGGCCAGTTCGGTTGCTCACTCGCGCCGAGTGCCAGGACGAGGTTCTTCGCTTCGAGTTCGCGTCCGCATTCGAGTCCGACCCGGACCGCATCGCAGTCGATCGAACACTTGACGGCGCGTCCTCTGATGTGGCGTTCCTCGAGGCCGAAGGTCTTTTCCACCTGCTCGCAGTGGGCGTTGAAGAGTTTGAGCGAGGGACGCTCGAAGGGGGCCGCGAAGGATCCGGGTCGTCGGTCCTTTCGCTTGCCGGCGAAGCGCTGCAGGGCACCATGGTCGATGTCGAGGTTGTGCACCGAGGGAGAGCGCAGGTGGGTCATCCCCGTGGCTGCGGTGGCGTTTCGCCAACGCGAGAGCAGGTGGTCACCCGGATCGAGGATGCGCAGCCCTTCGGGAGCCACATCGCCCTCCCCGAGCAGTCGGGTCGCGATGTGCACGCCATGAATGCCGCCACCGATGATCAGCCAGTCGATCGTCATCATGTCGTCAGCAGTTGCAGCTCTGGCCGGAGCAGCACCCGCCACCACCGATGCCCAGAGACTTGCCGGATCTCGGAGGCAGGACGTGGCCGGTACCGATCTGCCTTTCCACTGGGGACGTTCGATCGGTTTCGCCGACATCCACCGAGGCCCGGTCGCAGAGTTCACCCCATGTGGCGATTCGTTCGCTCATGGCGTGAAACACGCTGAGGGCACGTCCGTTCTCCGGACAGACATAGTCGTATGTGGGCATCTGAAGATCTCCGGTGCTCTGTGGATCACCCCGCCAGCTTCAAGGTGGAAGGAGGTTGGTGGTCCTTCGATGTTACACCGCCCAGTGAGGCAATGGGTCATTGAATGTGAACCAATGTCAAGTGCCGATTTTTCACCCGATACTCCGGGAGTCGCGGGGCTTCACGGGGGATCTCGAATATCATCGTCGGCATGACACAGACGCACTCACTGAGCGGACTTCTCTTCTTCGCGTCCTTCGTGATGTTGCTTCCGTCTTCGCCCCTCTTCGGGCAGGACCGGCAGCTGACCTCCGAAGACATGTTTTCGCGTTCCCGGATCATGCAGGTCGACATCACCGTCGACGATGACGACTGGGACGAGATACGAACGCAGGCGCGCTCATTCGCGGAAGCCCTGGGGCCGGCGAGGCAGTACGAGATCGTCGAGTCCCCGTACAGCTACGTGCCTGCCGACGTCATCATCGACGGCGTGCGCTTCGAGAATGTGGGTCTGCGCAAGAAGGGATTTCTCGGTTCGCTTGATGACCGCCGTCCGTCTCTGAAGATCAAATTAGACAAATACGAAAGTCGATCCGGCATCGATGGTCGTGACACCCTCACGTTCAACAACAACAAGCAGGACACGACGTTGATGAGTCAGTTCATCGGCTACGAACTCTTCCGGGAGGCCGGTGTTCCCG
>CABYSN010000083.1 GCA_902521645.1 Planctomycetota bacterium | reverse complement strand
GATGGCACCGCTCAGAATCCGTGTTTCGGTGAACCCGGTCTCGAGATAGGCCTTTCGGAAGACGGAGATCCCCTCCCTGAACGCCTGATCGGAGGCGATGCCATCGAATTTCAGAGTCAGACACCGATGAATGAGATGCGAGAGGCCGTGCCCGATCCAACCTTCGACCTGGGCGAGCGTGACCGACTGGTGCCCCATGGAGGACAGCATGACATTCGCAGCTCGAGTGAGATCACGTGATGAATCGATCAAGGTTCCATCAAGATCAAAGAGAACCGAGATCTCATCTGGCCTCATCCGTGAAACTTTCCTGATGCGTGATCTCAGGGCTCGAGGTGGGCTTCAAGACGCTCCACCGGGAACAGTCGACCGGGACTGGAGACGTCGGCGTTCAAGTCCGAGTGCAGAACCACACGAGACGCGGGAATGTCCAGACGACTCTGAAGAGCTCGAACAAGATCGACGAGCGCGCGCATCTGGGCCTCGGTGAATTCTGATCGATCACCATTTCCGATCAGGCAGATGCCGATCGCGGTTCGATTGATCTCATCGGCACGAAGCTTCTCGATGCTGTCGGGGTTGGGTGCGGCGGCGACATGCGCGCCGGCGAGCTGACCGTTCCATCGGTAGGAAGCCTCGACCACCCCGTCACTGAGTCCAGCACCATTGCCGATCACGAAGTGATATCCAAGACCATTCAGGCCGGCATCGCGTGCTTCGGCATCAAGCTCTCGAACGGTTCCTGAAAGGGATCCGGAATCATGGATCACGATCATCTCCCAGCCGGCATCAATGACTCCTTCGGAGTCCGAGTCGGATGCGGTGGAGACGTTATCGGAAGCGGTGATGATCACGGGCTTGGTCGCCGCGAAGGGCGCAACGGGTCCGAAGTCTTCGCCGCTGATCAGAAGCATGCCGGTGACGGCGGTCATCGAGGTCACGAACGCAGCGAGAACAACCTTGGTCCGGGTGGACGTTCGAGTCTGTTTGGCATTGTGGTGTCCGCGTCTGGTCACTGAGTCCGTCCTTGGTCAGTTCGATGATTCTTCGAGGATACCTAGTCCATCGGACTCATACCGACAAACGCTTCAGCAATGGGGAAAAATTGACGGCGTGGAATCAGCTCGGACTGAGTCGAGCTCTCAACGCGGGTTTCGGTTCACCGAAGACATCGGGTACGACCAGTGGAACGAACTTCTGACGCATGCGGTCATAGGTCTCGAACTGGGTTCGAGGCGACTCCTCGGGAAAGAGGGCTCTCTGACAACCGATCGAGAGCAAGACCGAAGAAGACAGCCCGATCAGGCCCGAGCAAAGCAATGGGATTCTCAACCTGGAGGAGCGCATGACACCATGATAACCAAGCCGGACGCTCGACATCAGTCCTTGGACCTTCGAACCCTGACAGGACGTTCGTCCCGGAGGACCGGAGGGTCGACGCCTGGGCCTTCGAAAAGGGTGACCACATCCACGGAGTCCGGGAGTCCAGCGTCAAGACTGATGGTGAATGGAACCTCGAAGACATAGCCCGAACCCATCAGCCCTCCTCGCCAGCCTTCACGAACCTCCACAGGTGAGAAATCCCGCTGGGCCAGAAGAACAGGCTCCCCTGACTTGGGAACCGCCACGACGGTGACCGACAGGCCCCCCACGACCTGAAGGAAACGACCGCGGTCATCCGAGGGAGCCATCCTCAGGGTGAGCTGGGATGGAGCGGTTTCACCGTCGGGGACCTCCACGAGACTGGAATCCTGAATCAACATGGAAACAAGCCGGGGGGTCGCTTCTGAGATCATGACCTCTTGAGGATTGAGGCCTGCTTCAGCCTCCGAAACCCGGATCTTCAAACCCTCGTTCTCACGCTTCAGAGCGTCATTCTCCTCACGAAGCACGGCATTCCGATCGCGGGCGGAATCCTCGCTCGTCGGTGGCAGGACCGTCATACGGCAGCCGCTCACGAACACCATGGAGATCAGAAGCGGGTAGAGGGCGAAGACCATTCGGCGTGAACCTGTGTCAGCGAGGGAGATCATCATTTTCCTTCTCGGTGGAGGGATGACTTGCTTGCGCAACTTGAAAGGCGAGTTGTTCGAAACTCAGGGTGAAGTCCACATTGGAGACGATCACCTGGGAATCCAGTTCAAGACGCCGCGGGGCAAAATTCAGGATCCCGTCGATGCCGTATGCCACGAGACGATCCGCCACCTCCTGAGCCGCATCCGACGGCACGGCGATGATACCCAGACGAACACCGCTGTTTTCCAGAGTCGTCTCGAGTTCCGAGATCGGCTGAACGGTTCGCTGGTTGAAGACCATCCCCCAGGAATCGGGGTCGGAATCGAAGACCGAAGTGATGTGGAAATTCAGCTCATCGAAGGGTCGATACGAGAGCAGAGCTCGCCCGATGTTGCCTGCTCCGATCAGAGCGGCGTTCCAGATCAGATCCCGACCCAGAATCCGTCGCAGATTCTCATGCAGTTTTCGCACGTCGTACCCGACTCCTGAATGCCCGAACTGACCGACGAAGGTGAGGTCCTTTCGGACCTGTGCATCGGTGAGCCCCAGCAGAGCGCCGATCTGCTTGGAACTGATCATGGTTCGATTGGCCGCAAGCAGAACCACCAGCTCTCTCAGATAGAGGCTGAGCCGCCGGGCCGTGGGGCGAGGAATATTCTGCCTGGTATCCACAGCGAGAGTTTATCACGGACCTCTCACGTACAATCAATCCATGCACATGTCGGATGTCATCAAAAGAGACTCGACCACGTTCAGTTTCGAGTTCTTCCCTCCCAACTCGGAGAATGGCTGGAACCAACTTGAGGCCACCATCACCGAATTGACCCAGCTGGGACCCAGTTTCGTCTCGGTGACCTACGGTGCCGGTGGGTCCACGAGAACCAAGACGCATGACCTGGTGAGCCGCCTCAAGGAACGAGAGGCCCTTGATCCGGTGCCCCACCTGACCTGCGTCGGTCATGATCATGCTGAAATCCATGAGATCCTCACCAGATACGCCAAAGCGGGAATCTCCAACATTCTGGCACTCAGGGGGGATCCCCCCGTGGAGGATTCTTCAGAGGATCCTTTCAAGCACTTTCCCTATGCAGCGGATCTGATCGGCAGCATCACGGAATTCAATCGGAGTGGTGCGCACCCCGATCCCCGAGGGTTTTCGATCGGCGCCGCGGGTTTTCCGGAAGGACACCCGGAAACCCCGAACACGCTCACGCAGATGGATCACCTGAAGAGGAAGATCGACGCAGGCGTCGAATGGCTTTGCAGTCAGATGTTCTTCGACAACAGAATGTTTCTGGACTGGCAGGAACGGTGCCGACTGAAAGGGATCGACGTACCCATCTTCGCAGGAATCATGCCCGTCACGTCTCTTGCCGGCTTGAAGCGGATGGCGGAACTGGCGGCGGGCACCAATTTTCCCGCACCTCTGCTTCGAGCACTCGAGAGAGCCGGTCCGGACCCCGAGAACATCGAACGTGTCGGAATTCACTGGGCGACGGAACAATGCCTGCAGCTCATGGATGAGGGGGTCGCAGGAATTCATTTCTACACCTTGAACAGATCGAACGCGACGATCGAGATCTACAAATCATTGGGTGTCGTCGATTCGGAGCAGCTTCGAGGCAGATGACGATCGCCAGGTGTCAGGCGGTCAGGTCGATGCCGGGATGCTCCGTGCCCTCGTCGGATGGCGATTCGGGATTCGCCTCATCGAATGCACGTGGATCACGCCGATGACCTTCGGACTCCTGATCCTCACGGCCTGGCTTTCGCAGAGCATCGGCCTCCTCGACTCCGGCAACCCTCAAGCGGACGGAATCGGAGATGCGACGCGAGGAATCGCTGGCAGCGCGCTCTCGATCCTTGCTCTTGGCGACCGACTGCTGAGCCTGGGCCAGCTGAGCGAGTGCGTTTTCAAGTCCTCCTCCGATCATGCTCATGTCACATTCATCGGCATGTCAGGGGCCGTTTCATGAGGAGGCACCGGGTTTCAAGGCACTTGAAGACCGGGTTTTCCGCACACAACGGACAGTCCTTTCGAAGACCGGTGGAAGCTGCCTGAATCACGACCGGTAATCGAACATGGAGGGGTCAACGAGTCATGGATCAGTGGATCCGTCACCGTCACCAAACCAGATCCGCTCGAGGAACCCGGAGAGAAAACGATCTCCGTCGGTCTCGTCCATCAGAGCGAGACCCTCGCGAATCACCTTGGGGTCCTGAAGGAGCTTCCCGACATAGGCAAGGCACAAACCGTAGGACGGAAGATCGGTGTTGC
>CABYSN010000082.1 GCA_902521645.1 Planctomycetota bacterium | reverse complement strand
CCATCTGGACGAGTATCGCGGTCCCGAACGCACGAAGCTCCTTGTTCTCCGCCTTCATCAGGACGGTTCGCAATGCAGAGCTGAGTGATTCGCCCATCTTCTCACGTTGCACGATCTGGATGAAGAGATCACCCGTCGGAGCAGGGACACGCTCTGCCAGAAGCTGCATCACTCCTGAAATCGGATGCCCGGCCCTGATGGATCGACTCGCGAGACGAAGGCACTCGACACATTGACGCTCAAGAACGACACGACGTTTGGCGGCACGGATTCGGAGAAACGCCATCGTGATCGCAGCAAGCACGGCGAGTACCGCGACTGCAATCACAAGACTTCGACTCCAGAGAAGAGCGAGTACGAACGTGAATCCGACCAGCATCGCAGCCTGAGTGATGAAAGCTCTGGGCGACACATTCACTCCGGCATCGGTAAGCCACCGTGCCAGGCCGCTCCGTCTCGAATTCCTGTCCGAAGGAGCAGGAAGAAAGATCTCCCGTTCTTCACCGTTGATCACGGTCTTGATCATGCGTTCATGTCTTTCGCCAGGACGGGATCTCCCACCTGATGAAGCGACCAGCACGAACAACCAGACGCAGGAAAGGAATCCGAAGACTGCCACCGGAGCGACGAGCCAGTGCTGGGGCATCATCTGGGAAACATCCATCAGCTGCCCCCTCCCGACTTGCTCGGGGAGACATCCATGAGACGACGTGCCGTGAACAGTGACTCATCGAATTGAATGCCTATGGCTCGAAGTCGATCTACGAAATTGGGCCTGCATCCGGTCGCTTCGAAGTATCCGGAACGCCCATCGGTCCCGGAAATCTGGAATCTGAAGATATCCTCGATCTGTGCGGCACCGCCTTCGATCGGCCGGACTTCTGCGATCGAGACCACTCGACGGTCGCCTGACCCCATTCGTTCTACCTGTATCACGAGGTTGATGGCGGATCCCACGTACTCCCTCATCACGGAGACGGGGACTTCCATGCCGGCCATGCAAAGCATGCTTTCAAGCCTTCGGAATGCATCGACCGGACCGTTCGCGTGCATGGTGGTCATGGAGCCGCTGTGGCCACTGTTCATGGCCTGGAGCATGTCGAACGCTTCGGCGCCTCGACACTCACCGACCAGAATACGATCGGGCCTCATCCTGAGCGCGTTTCGAACCGCGTCTCTGGTGGTGATTTCACCGGCACCCTCGACGTTCGGAGGTTTCGTCTCAAGACGCACGACGTGCTCCTGACGGAGCTTCAATTCAGCCGCATCCTCGATTGTGACGACTCTCTCCTGGGGCGCGATGCTGTCGCTCATCGCGTTCAGAAGCGTCGTCTTTCCTGCACCGGACCCGCCACTGATGATGATGTTCAACTGGCTCTCGACGCAACGCCTGAGAAGCTCGGCCATCTCGTGAGCGAGCATCCCCCTCTCCACAAGCTCCTCAAGGGAAAAACCGTGGTTGCGAAAACGTCGAATGCTCAGGGATGGCCCATCGAGAGCCACGGGATGAATCACCGCATTCACTCGGGAGCCATCAGGAAGCCTGGCATCGACCATGGGAGAGCTCTCGTCGAGCCGCCTGCCTGCATGACGAACGATCTTGTGGATGACGTTGAGAAGATGCTGATTGTCTCGAAAGCGAAGAGGGAGTCTCTCGATCCTGCCCTTTCGTTCGACGAAGACCATGTCCGCTCCATTGACCATGATGTCGGTGATCTCAGGGTCGTCCATGAGGCATTCAATGGGGCCGAGACCGAAGACCTCGTCGAGAATCTCATTGAGAATCTCACGACGAACCGGATCGGGGACCTCCACATCGACTGACTCGAGCATTCCGTTGACGCGTCGAGTGCACTCTTCGATCAATGCAGGTTCTTCAAGTCGATTCGCCTTGGTCAGGTCGATGGCATCCAGCAGTCTGTGATGAATGGCCACCTTCAAGGAATCGAAAGGCCCCTCTTCCGTCGAGGGGGAGGCCTTCTTGAGATAAGGATCATGATTCACGTCGCACCTCCAACCGAAACCGGCGGGGCGACATCTGCGGTCGTACCCACGATCGGGTCGGGACGCAGGGGCTCGGGGGTCTCGTCGAAGCGACGCCATGCACCAGGGCCCACAAGGCCGTCGACACCTAGTGACTCGAGAGTCTTCGCCTGGGCCGCTGGAAGAGGCGCGATCACGGTTCCGTCGATCTTGCCGTCCACGAAGAGCTGCCAGTCGTTGGGACGGGTATGCATGAATCCAGGCAGGGCGGCGGTGCCGCTCGGGTCGATTGGTTCGACAAGTTCGACCGTGATCAAGACGACGAGCTCTGTCTTGTTTTCGACGTAACGGACACTCCTGAACAGAGAGCCGAGGACGGGAAGATCTCCAAGCAATGGAAGTGACGTCCTCTGAGCTTCAGTCGTGGTCTTGAGAAGCCCCGCCATGGCGAATGTCTGGCCCGAGCGCATCTCGACAGTGGTCTTGGAGCGGCGGGTGCTGACCCCCTTGACGGTGCCGGTGGTTCCGGGAATCTTCGAACCGAACGTTTCGCTCAACTCGCTGACTTCGGGAGCGACCTGAAGACGAATCCTGTTCTCACCGAGAACTTCTGGGCGGAAGTTCAGGCGCACACCGACCTCCTTGTATTCGATGGTCGTCGAAGATCCCACCCCGACCGAAGTGCCCTGCACGACCGGAACCGGGAACTCACCACCGACGAGAAAAGTGGCTTCCTCGCCACTGATCGCAACGAGATTGGGCTCGGCAAGGAGACGGACGTAGTTGTTCGTGGTCAGTGCCTGGATGAAGAGATTCAAGTCAGCACCGGGAATGCCGGCGAAGAGATTCGCTGATTCCGGGATTCCCGGGGTCGGAACTTCGAGCGCGTTGTTGAGAGTGGTCCCACCAAACTGAAAACTTCCGCCGTTGACCGTTGCTCCGAATCCGAGCTCGCGAAGCCCGCTGCGAGAAACTTCGGCGATTTTGACCTTGAGAAGCACCTGCTGAACCCCTGGCACCCGGGTCATGTCGAGATACGTCAGACCGGTGGAATTCATGAAGGATTCGATCTGCGTCGATTCCTCGACAGTGTCCACACTGCCCTGGAGCACCAGAACTCCGTTTGAGGAGTCCACGCTGAGCCCAGGACCGAAAAGGGTATCGAGGCGTTCTTGCAGTTGATTCTCATCGACAAGGACTTCGACGGCATGGACGACTGCCGTGCCATCCTCGTACTGCATGATCACATCGGTGACACCAAGCTGACGACCGATCAAGACCACCTGAGTCGGCGAGATCACTTCGGCATCAGCGACGGCTGGATTGACGACGACCACCTGCTCGACGCGCTTGGCGGAGGTCATGATCATCGACTTGCCGACAAGCAGATCGACTTCGTGATCGTGAACCTGGGCGGTGGCCATGCCGCCGACAAGCAGAGACATGAGCACGGGAAGAAGAAGGTTTTTGAAAGTACGGCGTCCCATCTCAATCAGACTCCTCGAAAGTGTAGGTGGATCGACGACCGTCACGAATCACCGTCGTGGACCAACGACGAGGTTTCCCTGCGTCAGAGGCGGCTTCATCTGAAGAGCCATCAACGGAATCGGAGCGTTTCACTGGAATCACGATTTCTCCGCTGTCTTTCGTCACCATGACGGAAGATGGCGCTGAGCGGTTGCCACGACGGGAACTCTCGAGAGAAAGCAGCTTTTCCATGGAAACCGTGCTTCCGCGCCCCAGATCGGTTTCGTCCGTCGGGCGCAACGTGACCGAGAGCGTTCCGAGAGATCGAGCCAACTGAAGGACCTGGGCCTCTTCAGGCGTCACCAGCAAGGTGATCGTGGGCCCACGTCCGGACCGGATCACGCTCTTCAACTCATCCTGTGCCTCAGCTTGCGCACCGGCATCAGCGAAACCCTCCACTGCGAGAACTCGAATGCCATCGAGCACCGTCCGCGAAACCGTATCACCCTCTCCGGGGTAGCCCCGAGGAATCTCGAAGATCGCGATCACGTCAACGATTCCACCGGGATAGACGAATTGCGAAGGACCACGATCGGCCAAGGTGATGGTTGCCGCCCGAAATCCAAGATCCAGCATCGCTTCGATTTCAGGACCGGTACCAAGCCCGGCGATCGTTCCGGATGTGACCTGCTGACCCTCGGACATCCCTCTGATCAGAACACGACCTATGAGAGGAGCGATGCTCCTGACACTCCCACTGGCGACATCGATGCTGGAGACCGCCTGAAGACGAACGTCATCGGATTCGATGACATGGCCTGCAGGAAGAGAACGACCGGCAACGACGACCTG
>CABYSN010000081.1 GCA_902521645.1 Planctomycetota bacterium | reverse complement strand
ACCATCGAAGACGCGATGCCTGCGGCATGCGCCTTCGAACTGATCCACGCCTTCAGCCTCGTTCATGACGACCTGCCGGCCCTTGACGACGATGACATGCGACGCGGCCGGCCGACCACCCACAAGGCGTTCGGCGAATGCGTGGCGATCCTCACCGGAGACCTGCTCCAGTCACTCGCGTTCGTGATCGCCGCCGAAACCCCCAACAATCCGGATCTGATCACGACCGAAGTCGCCAACGCCTCCCGGGAGATGATCGAGGGACAGACCTGGGACACCATCGGGGTCTTTCCCGAAGGACTCGACGCCCCGGCGTCACTTGAATTGATCCATCGAAACAAGACGGCAGCCCTGATCAGACGCTCGGCACGCGCCGGTGCGATCGCCGCGAACGCCTCCGATGAAGCCCTGGCCTGCGTGGAACGCTGGGGAGCGGCCGTCGGCCTGATGTTCCAGGTCGTCGATGACATCCTTGATGAAACCCGGACCACGGAAGAACTGGGAAAGACGGCCGGGAAGGACCGGGCCCAGGGCAAGATGACGTATCCGGCCGTTCACGGCCTCGATGGCGCACGCCGTTTCGTGGAGCACCTTCAAAACGAAGCAGAAACCGCCTTATCGAGCTTTGGGGCGGAGGCTGAACCGCTGAGAATGATCACCAGTTCGCTTTCGAAACGAACCATGTAGCCCTGAGATGGCTACAATGGGGACGGTTCGAGACGTTGCCTCCAAATCGAAAGACTGTCCATGGAATTCCGTCTGCTTCCCGGCATCTCCGGTCCATCCGATCTCAAGAAGCTCTCGCTTGAACAGCTGGAGGAACTTGCCGCGGAGATCCGCTTCGCCATCTGCGATCAGGTCTCCAAGACCGGCGGGCACCTCGCCCCCAACCTTGGGGTGGTCGAACTCACGATCGCGATGCACTACGTGTTCGATTTCGGTCAGGACAGACTGCTCTTCGACGTCGGTCACCAGTGCTACCCGCACAAGCTTCTGACCGGCCGCCATGAAATGCTGGGCAAGCTCCGGCAACGCGGCGGCATGGCAGGATTCCCCGAACCCTCGGAAAGCCCTTTCGATCTGTTCTCGGTGGGCCATGCAGGCACGGCGATCTCGACCGCGGTGGGGATGGCTCGCGGAGACGAGCTGGCCGGAGAACACGCAAGCGAAAAGAATCCCGACGGGCGCCACGTCGTCAGTCTCATCGGAGACGCATCGATCGTGAACGGCCTTGCGATGGAGGGGCTCAACAACGCAGGCACCTTGAAACGACAGTTCCTCGTGGTCCTCAACGACAATGGAATGTCCATCGCCAAACCCCAGGGCGCCGTCGCCCAGTATTTCGACCGGGTCCGTTTGAGCGACACCTACACCGGCTTCCGAAAGGCTGCGAAGGAACTTGCCAAGCATCTGCCCGGAGGCGGACTCGCCGCCGACCTGTATCATCGCCTCGGCGAAGCGAGCAAGGCGGTGCTGGCGGAGGACGCATGGTTCGAGAAATTCGGCCTGGTCACGGTCGGACCGATCGACGGACACGACATTCCGACGCTGGTCGAATTCTTCACCGAAGCCAAGCGCTTCGAGCGTCCGATGGTGCTCCACGTGAAGACCATCAAGGGCAAGGGATACGAGTTCGCGGAAGGCAACG
The DNA here is from genome assembly GCA_902521645.1 of Planctomycetota bacterium. Taxonomy (GTDB): domain Bacteria; phylum Planctomycetota; class Phycisphaerae; order Phycisphaerales; family SM1A02; genus UBA8087. Next base: position 2,685 of record CABYSN010000081.1, on the reverse strand, counting down.
CCACCCAGTTCCACTCACCCCCGGCCTTCAACGTGATGAAGGATGACGGCGATGCTCAGAAGCTCGTGAGTTCGGGCTGCCGAGTCGAACTTCGCAAATCGGGACGCTCGTTCACCGCGGCCTACTCCGATGCGATGGCGATGATCATGGAACGCGAGCCCAAGGCCGTGGCATGCACCGCCGCGATGCCTGACGGCACGGGGATCACTCAGATCCTGGAGAAATGGCCGGAACGCACCTGGGACACGGGAATCTGTGAAAGCCATGCCATGGACATGATGGCCGGGCTCGCGAAGACCGGCTTCAAACCATTCTTCGCCGTGTATTCCACGTTCCTCCAGCGAGCCTTCGACCAGGCCTTTCAGGAGGTCGCACTTCAAGGACACCCGGTCAAACTCTGTCTCGACAGAGCAGGCTGCGTCGGAGGAGACGGCGCGGTCCACCAGGGCTTCTGCGACATCTCACTGCTCGCCGTGCTGCCGCAGGCCGCGCTCATCGCTCCGATCGATGAATCGAGCCTGCGAGAATGCATGCTCTTCATGACCGACTACGACGAAGGACTCAGCGCCGTCCGATACCCGCGCGACAATGTCAGCATGATCGCGGAAGAGCGCTTCGGACCGGCACCTCCATTCAGACTCGGGGAAGCCCGACCGTTGATCCGGCATGAGAAACCATGTGTCGCGATTCTGGCCTATGGCACCTGTGCCATCCATGCCATCGAAGCCTCCGACGAACTTTCCGAGCAGTACCGGACCGAGGTCTACGATGCCAGATTCGCAAAGCCGGTCGATGTGAAACTGCTTCGTCGACTCATCGAGGACGGAACACCGATCATCACGGTCGAGGACCACGGCCTTGCCGGAGGATTCGGAGCCCAGGTGATCGCGGCATGCAACGAGGCAGGGCTCGATGCCACCCACATCACCAGACTCGGGATGCCTGAACGCTGGATACTCCAGGGCGGCAGGGACGAACAGCTGGCCGAGATCGGAATCGATTCGCAGGGCATCCAACGGGCGATCAGGCAGGCAGTCGACAGAACCCCTCGGCTGAACAGTCCGAAAGCGAGCTCTCCCGAACTCGACACGCAGACGACGGCCTGAAATCGCAGCTCCGGTTCAACCTGAAACCCGTGGCTTCAGTGTTCGATCTCATGACGCACGCCGCGATGGATGCGGTCCGCAGGCATGAGAAACAATGCCACGGACTCGAAGAAACGCTCCGCATGCCGCATGACGTTGACGCCGTGCTCCGACAGGTCGGCCATGAGCGCGTCCGAACCACCGGCACTTGCCGCGAAGGCATCGGTTCTTCGACAATGCTCCTCGAGAGGTGCTGCACCGTATTCCGGGTGGTACTGAAGACCGTAGGTCGAGGTCCCGACGAGGAAGGCCTGCACGTCAGTCCGACGACTCGATGCGAGGGCCTGTGCTCCCGGAGGGAGGGCGGAGATGACATCCTCATGCCAGCTGAACTGATGCGTCTTCCAGGGGATCCCCTTGAAGAGTGGATCTTCACGTCCGACCGAATTCAGCGAGACCTCGGTGAAACCGCATTCAGGACCGCCTTCGAGCGAGGAGACGGTCCCTCCAAGGGCACGAGCGAGTATCTGGGCTCCGAGGCAGAGACCGAGAATCGGAACCCCGGCCTCATGAGCGAGCGCAAGAAGAGCGCACTGCGACTCGATGGCCGAATCCGCGACGTCGTTGCGGGCGCTCTGCTCGCCACCACATGACAGGATCGCATCGACATCGACGAGATCGTCAGGAAGCGTTTCCCCCTGCCATGTCTTGACCAACCGAATGGCGTGACCAAATCGACGCAAGGTTTCGAGCGCAAGTCCGGGAGGACTGGTCTCACCGTTCTGGATGATCAATGTTGCCATGCATCTAAGCTAGACGCGACAGAGTCAATACTCAAGTGGCGGGTTCATGTCTGAGCATGATCGCTCCATCATGGCCCTCGAGATGATCCTGCCGAAACGACACCAGAGGCGTGAGCCCCAGGGCATAGTCGAGCCAGCTCACCACATTCTGCCTGATGGCCGGACCGGTGTTCGAACCGACGCGCGCCTGCGTGGGACGATCAGAAAGGAAATTGAATCCGACCGCATCATGGACGGCCTCGAAGGCCTGGGTCACGACCAGGCGCGACTGGACGTCGGTCATGGTGTTCAGGGTGCCGGAGATCAGCGCCACATCGGCTCCGAATCGACCGAGCGCGCCTGCCGATGTCAGCAGATCGGAGCAGACGAAATCTGTCCATTCATAGCCACGTTCTTCACCAGCCCGGGCCTGAGCGAGCAGACCATCCACTCCGATGTAGCGTCGCGGCTTGAGACCGACATCGGCAAGGTGCGCCGCCAACGCGCCATCACCGCAACCGAGGTCGATGAGAACCTTGTCTTGAATGGATTCAGGGCCGACCATCCCGATCAGGACGTCGAAACGAAGGCGCTGTGTCTTTTCAGATGCCCAGAGCGTGGCCTCGAACCCACTGCCATGGACTTTTTCCGCGTCACGATACGGCTCGAGAGGATCTGGATCGGTGTCTGCGTCGGTCATCGTGTCACAGCCTACCCGGAAGCCGCGGGAACGACTCGGACCGAAAGCGAAATGTGACCTTTATCAAGCGTTGTCGGGGCATGGGCAAAATCCGGGCAGGGCCGACAGGAGGCCGGAC
>CABYSN010000080.1 GCA_902521645.1 Planctomycetota bacterium | reverse complement strand
TCAGCGCGGCTCCTCCGAGAACCACGACCGGGCGATCTTCGAGCGTGTTCAATTCCTCGAGATTCTCCCCCATCACCATCACGCTCTTGACCAGCAGTCCTGACATGCCGATCACGTCGGCGCCGGTCTCGCGCCAGGCCTTGATGATCTCGGAGATGGGCTGCTTGATCCCGATGTTGTGCACCGTCCACCCGTTGTTGGTCAGGATGATGTCGACGAGGTTCTTGCCGATGTCGTGCACATCACCCTTCACGGTCGCGAGCACGATCGTTCCCTGCGTCTCCCCTTCCAGCCGATCCATGTGCGGCTCGAGGTGGCCGACCGCACGCTTCATCACCTCGGCGGACTGAAGCACGAAAGGCAGCTGCATCTGTCCGCTTCCGAAGAGCTCTCCGACCGTCTTCATTCCATCGAGCAGATGTTCGTTGATGATCTCCAGCGGAGGGATGGTGTTCATGGCCTCGTCAAGTCGCTCTTCCAGCCCCTCCTTCTCGCCGTCGATGACATGCCATCTCAGCCATTCGGGGAGCGTCCGCTCAACGACCTCCGCGGCGGCAACCTCCTGCGAAGCGTCCTTGAAGAGGTCGATGAAGACGGCAAGCGGATCATGATCCTCGGAACGCCGGTCGTAGATGAGATCGAGGGCGGCATCGACCTGTTCGGCGGGGATCCGCGCGAGGGGCAGTATGCCTCCGGCATGAACGATCGCACTGGTCAGCCCGACCTTCATCAATTCATCGAGAAAGACCGAGTTCAGCACCTTGCGCGCCGCAGCCTTGAGGCCGAAGGAGCAATTCGAAAGCCCGCAGGTGATCTGGCATTCGGGCATCGTCCGCGAGATCTCCCGGACGGCCTCGACCAGTTCGAGACCACTTCTTCGATCACTGTCCATCCCGGTCGAAATCGGAAGCACCAGCGGGTCGAACATCACATCGGAGGGGGCGATGCCGTGGACCTCGACGGCACGTTCGAGACCGCGACGAGCGATCTCGACCTTTCGCCCGCAGGTCCGAGCCATCGCCGACTCCTCATCCTCATCGATCGATCCGATGACGATGCCGGCTCCGTATCGACTCGCCATGCCGCAGATGAGATCGAACTTCTCGTCGCCATCCTCGAAATTCGCGCTGTTGATCACGCATTTCCCGGGCGCACGCTTCAGTCCCGCCTCGAGCGTCTTCCACTGCGTCGAATCGAGCATCAGCGGTGCGTCGACGCTCCCGACGACACGACCGACGATCTGCTCCATGTCCGCGACGTTGTCACGACCGGCGTAATCGACGTTGATGTCCAGGACATTGGCACCACGACGACACTGGTCACGGGCGAGCGAGACGATGGCGTCCCAGTCCTCGGACTCCAGGAGCTGACGGAACTTCTTGCTGCCGGAAGCGTTCATCCGTTCGCCGACGATCAGAAACGAATTCTCCTGACGGTAGTCGACATGGCCGTAGCCGCTCGAGCATCCGGGCACGGGGGTGCATGCACGTTGCGCCACCTCGACATCCTCGGCCTCGATCTCATCGACGATCTCTCGTAGGGCCGCGATGTGCTCGGTGGTGGTGCCGCAGCATCCACCAAGAATCGAAATCCCCGATTCATGGAGATATTTCCGAAGAGCTTCGGCCATCGGCTCCGGGCCCAGAGGAAAACTCGACTTGCCCTCGTGAAGGACCGGCAGGCCGGCATTGGGAACGACCGAGATGTGTCGATCCCAATTGGCTGAGAGGTGTTCGATGTGATCGGCCATCTCCACGGGTCCGGTCGCGCAATTCAGACCCAACGACAGAATCGGAAAGGGCCTCAAAGCCGTGACCGCTGCGGCGATCTCAGCGCCGAGCAGCATCGTTCCGGTCGTTTCAATCGTGACGCTCACCATGATGGGGATGTCGTCCACCGTGCGACCGGCTTCTTCCAGTGCGAGCAGGCAGGCGTTGATGGCGCACTTGACCTGAAGAAGATCCTGAGCCGTCTCGATCAGAAACGCGTCAACTCCACCGTCGATCAGGCCTCGTGCCTGCTCCGCGTAGGAGTCGAGCATGACCTCCCAGCTCACCTGCCCGAGCGTGATCAGCTTGGTCCCGGGTCCCATTGATCCGAGGACGAAACGGGGACGAGCGTCCGTCGCATGGTTGTCACACGCGGCTCGTGCCACGAGCGCCGCCTCGCGATTGATCTCGCGAGTCCAGGCAATGAGTTCCTCGTCGAACTCACCGAAGACGAGCTTGTTCGCGCCGAAGGTGTTGGTTTCAACCGCATCGGAACCGGCCGCGAGAAAACCCTCATGGATGCTTTGCACGAGTTCGGGACGGGATCGCACCAGCAGATCGACGCAATTCTCCCTCCCCAGATAATCAGTCTCGATGTCGAGATCGATCGTCTGAAGAGTGGATCCCATGGCTCCATCGAGAAGCAAGGCACGCTGAGAGAGAAAATCACGAAGTGAGAGGGACATACGAAGAAACAAGATATACGCCTCCCCTTGACGTTTCAACCGTCCATCCGGATCGACGGATGGTCGATTCGGCCTGCTACACTCTCATGTTTCCAGGAGATCCACATGCGCACGCTTCGAACACTCGCCTGCCTGGCGACCGCCACATTCCTGATGACCCCAGCCGATGCGGCACCTCGTGCCTCGAGTGGCGAGGAGATCACACCCGAAATCGCGAGTGCCACGTTCGAGAAGGCCTGGGACATGATGCGAAATTCAGGTGCGCTCGAAGAGATCAGCGAGACGCAGTGGGATGAGATGTATGCGACCTACCAGAGACCCGCCTACGAGGCCCGCACCAACGCGGAGATTCGAGTGGTCCTCAACGAGATGATCGCATCGCTTGGCAAGTCTCATTTCTCGCTCATCCCGAAGGAAGCCAGTGTGGAATTCGTCCTTGGCATCGATGAAGAAGATGAAGACGAAGAACTCGACCAGGTCGCACCCGCTTCGGACGGTGTCGAGACGAGCAAGGGGCCGGGAGACGGCCAGATCGGAATCGATGTCAGACTCTCAGACGGCGCCATCCGCGTGGCCCGAGTGGCGAAGGACTCCCCCGCGGATCGTGCAGGCGTGAAAGCCGGCTGGCGTGTCGGCGGAATCAGAAACTTCGACATGGCCAGCCAGAGTGAACGGATGCAGGGCCTCGATCCGTCATCGATGGAGGGCTATCAGGCCAGCGGCATGGCTCAGACTCTGGTGTCAGGCGACAACGGCACCGCCATTCCGATCACGTTCATCGATGAAGATGACCAGGAGCATGCGCTTCGCATCGTGTGCGAACCCAGTGGAGGTGAGATGGTCAGGTTTGGAAACCTCCCTCCCATGCCGGTGACGACGGAGTCGATGATTCTCGACGAGGCGGCACTCGAATCGATGGGATTCGACGCACCGGAAGGCGAGAAGATCGGAGTCATCAGATTCAACTGCTGGATGGTTCCGATCATGCAGCCCATCGCCAGAGCCGTCGACGAATTCCGCAAGGCCGGGGTGGACGCCGTGATTCTGGATCTCAGAGGCAACCCCGGCGGCATCGGCGGACTGTCGATGGGAGTCGGAGGACATTTCCTCGAGGAACCGACCAACCTCGGCATCATGAAGAACAGCTTCGGCGAGATGAACTTCAACACCAATCCACAGACGATCACCGAGTCGGGAGAGCTGGTGACACCTCTGGAGATGCCGCTCTACATCATGATCGATTCGATGTCCGCCTCGACCAGCGAGATCTTCGCCGGCGGCATGAGTGAAGCCGGCAGAGCGACGATCGTCGGACGACGCTCGCCGGGCATGGCACTTCCCGCCATGGCGATCGACCTTCCAAACGGCGACGTCTTCTACTGCGCCACGGCATCGTTCAAGCTGCCAAGCGGCACGAACGTCGAGGGTCTTGGAATCACGCCGGACCTCGGAGTCGATCTCACCCGCAACGTCGCGACATTCAAGAATGACCCGGATCTTTCCGCTGCGGTGCAAGACCACCTCGCTAAGATCGATCCTTCACCAAAGTCCACTTCAGGAGCCCAGAAATGAAACGAACCCTCACAAGCATTCTCGCGGCGAGCATCGCCTCCTTCGCAGGCGCCCAGCAGGCCACGAACGCCCCGGCACAGAAGGCTCCGACTCAGAAGATCGCGGAAAAGGCACCCACCCCGGAGGCTCTGCTTCAGAGGAACCTTGAAGTGATGGGTGGCAAGGACGCCTGGATGAAGCTGACGAACATCACCATGAAGGGTGAGTTCGTGGTCACGGGCGCCGGCATGGGCGGTCCGATCATGATCCGCACCAAAGCCCCAGACAAACAGCTGACGATCGTCACCATCAATGGAATCGGCGAGATCAAGGAAGGCTTCGACGGCACCGTCGGGTGGGAACTCAATCCCATGACGGGGCCCACCCTCAAGAAGGGCGTGGCACTGGAACAGGCGGCAAGATCCGCCAAGTTCTCAGCCATGACCGATCCGCTCGAGGGA
>CABYSN010000079.1 GCA_902521645.1 Planctomycetota bacterium | reverse complement strand
CGATCGCCTCGGGATCACCGAAATGCGTGTCCGAGGTGACGAAGATTCGACCGCTCAGATCCACGTCAATCCCTCCGAAAGACGATTGAAGTTGTCACACCCGGTTGAAGTCACCGCCACCATGTCCTCCACCCGGATACCGCCGATCGCGGCGGAATAGAGTCCGGGCTCGACGGTCAATACGTCACCTGCAACGAGTTCCGGAGCGTTGAAATCAAGCAGGGGTGGTTCATGGACCTGAAGTCCCACGCCATGCCCGGTTCCATGCACCATGCCGCACCAATCGGGATGAGCGTTTTCAGGAGGCAGACCGACCTCGAAACCGTGGCTCGAGATCACGTCGATGGTGGCACGATGGACATCCTCTCCGGTGGCACCCGGACGAATCGCGGCGAGACCGGCGGCCTTGGCCGCGACCACGGCTTCATGCATGCGCATCACCTGATCCGAAATGGCGCCATGGACGATCGTTCGCGTGCAATCGCCGTTGTAACCGGTGGACTTGCTGAGTGGAAAGATGTCGACGATGACGGGTTCCCCGGTGTGAAGCGGTCCGGATCCGTGGGCATGACAGTCGAATGCCTGGGGACCGCCCGCGACGATCGAACCCGGGTTGTCATATCCGAGTTCGAGCAGGGATACGTCGATCCATCGACGCACCCTCTTGGAAGTGAGCATTTTCTCGTCATCGACCAGACGACCTTCCGCATCGATGTCTGCATGTGCGATTCGTTGCAAGGTGGCGAGCATGACCGTTTCGGTATCCGACTGAGCTTGACGGAGAGCGTTCAGTTCATCGGTCGACTTCGAACGTCGATCCTTCACGCCGAGTTCCTCGTCGTAACCGACGATGATCCCCGCTCGCTCGAGATGATGCGCGTATATGTACGGCGTCGAACGATCGAGGACGACCTGGCGCATGCCCAGACGACGGAGACATTCCGCGGTCGCCTGAGCCGTCGCGGTCGCCCGATCACCACTCAATCCGCCGTCTGGCGTGAAGTCGGACGGCACCGAAACCTCATCGACCTGGGCGTCACGTCTCGCACGATCAGCTTCGATGTCTCGGATCAGAAGAAGCGACCTGCCGTCAGGCTTACGGATCCAGGCGGCAGGGTCCCCCGCCGAAAAACGGATTCGATGGAAAAGTGCCGTGTTCTCGGAGGGAGTCCCTCCGATGAGGAATGCCGTGTTGTCGTCAGTGCTGCTCATGATGAGAAAAGGTATCCTCTTGAGGGCCATCACGCCCGTCGAAAGGACGAACTCGACTCATGTACACCCTGAAAGCCGCTCTACTCGCAGGAACGATTCTCATCCTCTCCGGATGTGCGACCGACATCTCCGGGACCTGGCAGGGCCGGGATTCGACCATGGGTCGACCTTTCAGCTTCGGAGCGGTCACGTTCGCTCCGGACGGGACCTACACGGCTGAGGCGAAATACGGCGACACCGTGCGCGCCGTCACCGGTACGTACTCGATTTCAGGTGACATGATCATGCTCTACGGCGAACCCTTCGGTGAACGGAGCTACCGGATCGAAAGCACCCCTGAGGCCCTGGTCTTCACCGACAACAAGACCGAAGGTTCGATGACGCTCGATCGCTATCGGTGAAAATGAAATCCGATCCGACATCGGTCCCGCTTCGAATCAGTGACTGAAATGTGACCCTTCTGTCTTCGGGGGATTCTGTGGACGACTCTCGAAGAATTCGATCGCTCGCTTGATGTCCTGCAGAAGCATCTGCGCGACATCCATGCTGAAATCCTCCTTGACCACGACACGCTGGACCACGAGATCATGGCGGTTCTGCGGCATTGGATACGCGGGGACGAGCCAGCCACGTTCCCGAAGTTTTTCAGCGATGTCGTACAAGGTGAAGCTGGCATTCCTTGCGTATTCATCGTTCATCTTCCAGCAGAAGACGGGTATGTCGCTTCCATCGGTGATCAGATCGAATGGTTCAAGAGCACCGATCCCCTCACTGAGCGACAGTGCGACACGCTGGCTCGCCTGATGGATACGGGTGTATCCTTCCCGGCCGAGACGGAGGAAGTTGTAGTACTGAGCCACCACGCGGTTGCCGGGTCGGGAGAAATTGATGGACAGGTCCATCATGTCACCGCCGAGATAACTGACGTGGAAGATCAGGTCTTCGGGCAGCGCATCCTTGTCACGGAAGATCACCCAGCCGACACCGGGATAGACCAGTCCGTACTTGTGCCCCGAAGCGTTGATCGACTTCACCCGGGGGAGACGGAAGTCCCACTTGATCTCCGGCTGCAGAAACGGAGCGACGAAACCACCGCTGGCGCCATCGACGTGGATGGGGATGTCCAGACCGGTCTCCTTCTCGTGTCGATCAAGGGCATCGGAGATCTCCTCCACGGGTTCGTAACGGCCGTCGAAGGTCGAGCCCATGATCGCCACCACGCCGATGGTGTTCTCATCGACGTACTTCAGGGTCTCCTCCGCGTTCAGCGTGAAGCGATCACCTTCGCATGGAACCTCCCGAGGCTCGATGTCCCAGTAACGACAGAACTTGTGCCAGCAGACCTGAACGTTGGCACCCATGACGAGGTTGGGTTTCTCCGTCGACTTGTTCTCGGCGCGTCTCTTCTCGCGCCATCGCCACTTCATCGCCATACCCCCGAGCATCGCCGCTTCGCTGGACCCGATGGTCGAAGTGCCGACGGCATTCTCGTGATCGGGGGCGTTCCACAGTTCGGCGGTCATGCGGATGCAGCGCTGTTCGATCTCCGCAGTCTGTGGATATTCATCGCGATCCACCATGTTCTTGTCGAGGGTCTCGTTGATCAGTTTCTGCGCCTCGTCCTCCATCCATGTGGTGACGAATGTCGCCAGATTGAGCATCGAATAGCCATCCAGACGGAGCTCGTCGTGAATGACCTGGTACGCGGTCGACGGAAGCATGCTCTTTTCGGGGAGCTGGTTCTTGGGAATCTCCAGATTCTCGCCTCGAGACGCATAGGTCGGGATGAGCTTGGAAATCTGGGATGGTGGTTTTTTCTGATCGGACACGGGAATCTCCTTGAGACGGTTCAGCCTCGGGTGAGCTTTCGATATTTGATTGGCCTTGGTTGGTCGGCATCATTGCCAAGACGCTTGCGTCGGTCTTCTTCGTATGCACTCCAGTTTCCATTGAACCAGACCACGTTCGAATCGCCCTCGAAGGCGAGAATGTGCGTGGCGATTCGATCGAGGAACCAGCGATCATGGCTGATCACGACCGCGCAACCGGCGAAATTCTGAATGGCTTCCTCGAGAGCACGCATGATGTTGACGTCGAGGTCGTTGGTGGGTTCGTCCAGCAACAGGACGTTGGCCTCGGTCCGGAGCATTCTTGCAAGATGCACGCGATTGCGTTCCCCGCCTGAGAGATCGTCACAGATCTTCTGCTGGTCCGTTCCGGTGAAACCGAAACGGGAGACGTAGGCACGCGAGTTCAAGACCAGACTTCCCAGCTTGATCTCCTCGTCACCGTCGGAGATCGCCTCCCAGATGGAAAGACCTTCGGGAATCGAATCTCGCCCCTGCTCGACATAGCCGAGCTTGACCGTGGACCCGACATCGAATCCCCCGGTGTCGGGTGTCTCCGTGCCGAGGATCATGCGGAAAAGCGTTGTCTTTCCCGCACCGTTGGCCCCGACCACTCCCACGATGGCGTTCGGCGGGATCCTGAAGGACAGATCCTCGTAGAGCAGCTTCTCTCCGAAGGCCTTGCTTATTTCAGTGGCTTCGATGACCTGATTGCCGAGACGGGGGCCGGGCGGGATGTAGATCTCGATCTCATCGGCACGCTTCGCCTGCTCCTGGGAGACCATTTCTTCATAGGCATTCAGACGAGCCTTGCTCTTCGCCTGTCGGCCTTGTGGGTTCTGACGGACCCAGTCGAGCTCCCGTTGAAGAGCCTGCCGCCTCTTGTGCGCCTGTTTCTTCTCGCTTGCAAGCCGTGCATCCTTCTGTTCGAGCCACGACGAATAGTTCCCCTTCCAGGGGATGCCTTCACCACGATCGAGTTCGAGAATCCACCCCGCGACATTGTCGAGAAAGTATCGGTCATGGGTGACCGCGATGATGGTGCCGGGAAATCGCGCAAGGTGCTGTTCGAGCCACTGGACACTCTCCGCGTCGAGGTGGTTCGTCGGCTCGTCCAGAAGCAGGATCTCCGGTTCACTGAGAAGAAGTCGACAAAGCGCCACACGGCGCTTCTCACCACCGGAGAGTGTGTCGCAGGATTGATCTTCAGGGGGGCAACGCAGAGCATCCATCGCTTGTCGAAGCCGGGACTCGATCTCCCAGCCACCGCACAACTCGATCTTCTCCTGAATCTCGCCCTGCTTCTCGAGCAGAGCCTCCATCTCCTCGGGAGTCATCTCCTCGGCGAACCTTTCCGAGATCGCCTCGAATTCCTTCAGCAGCGAAAGAGTCGCTGCAGCACCTTCTTCGATCACTTCACGGACCGTCCTGTTTTCG
>CABYSN010000078.1 GCA_902521645.1 Planctomycetota bacterium | reverse complement strand
TCTCGCGATCATCGACAAACGAAGGAAATCCGGCGAAACCGTCGAAGTGAAGAATCTGATCGGCGAAGTGGACGGTTGCACCGTCCTCATGTTCGACGACCTGATCTCGACCGCCGGAACCATCTGCGAGGCTGCGAAACTCGTCATGGAACGAGGCGCCACCGACGTGATCGCGGCAGCCACCCACGGCGTGTTCGTGGGCATGGCACAGGAACGAATCATGGAAAGCCCGATCAGCAAGGTGATCGTGACCGACACGATCACATGCGACGGTCGGTGCGACACCATCAAGGACAAGCTTGTGGAATTGTCTGTCGCCAAACTGCTTGGAGAGGCGATCCACAGGATTCATCATGACCAATCAATCTCCGCGATGTTCCGAACGCTCGTCGGAACCAAGCGATGACCCAGCGGCCAAGGCCAGAGGACCCCTACGTATGAGCAAAGACACGATGACATTGGACGCGAACATCAGAGACCGCAAGGGCTCGCGATACGCACAAAGACTGCGAGCAGAAGGCCGAATCCCCGCCGTGATCTACGGTGGCGGTTCCGACCCGATCTCGATCTGCCTCGACAACAAGGAAACCCTGAAAGGCCTGACCAAGGGCTCGCGAGTCTTCGAGATCAGCCTCGAAGGCAAGACCGAGACCTGCATGGTCAAGGACCTGCAGTTCGGATGGCTGGGCGACGACCTCATCCATCTCGACCTGACCCGGGTGAATCTCGATCAGGTGGTCGAAACCAACGTCGCCATTCACTTCATCGGTGAACCACCGGCCATGAACGCGACGAACGCCAAGCTCGACACCATGCTCAGTGAACTCCGAATCAGCTGCAAGGTGAAGGACATCCCCGACGAGGTGGTGGTCCGACTCGAAGCGATGGAAGGCGAGACCCTGACCGCAGGTGACATCGAAATCCCATCGAACACGACGCTCCTCACCGATCCCGGCGAGAAGGTCTGCCTGGTCTCCATCGCGGAAACCGAAGAAGATGACGATGACACCCCAGAAGAAGCAGGATCAGAGGCCTGACCAAGGTGAGGGCTGATTCGAAGATCACAAGGAGCGCAGTCACCGATGAAACTGATCGTCGGCCTCGGCAACCCCGGACCCGAATACGAAAGAACCCGACACAACGTCGGGTTCCAGGTGATCGACCGGCTTGCTCGAAGGTTCGCGGATCCGGCGACATCGGTGCCGAAAGCCAAATTCTCGGGGCTTCTCGTCGAAGGCGAGATCTCCGGGGAGAAGGTCCTGCTTCTCAGACCCACGGTCTTCATGAACCTCTCCGGAACCAGCGTGGCGGAAGCCGCCAGGTTCTACAAGCTGGAGCCCACACGGGACATTCTCGTGCTGGTCGACGATCTTGCACTCCCCTGCGGGAGCATCAGAATCCGTGGCGAAGGCGGAACGGGCGGGCACAACGGCCTCTCCGACATCCGGCAGAAACTCGGAACCGAAAAGTGGGCCAGATGCAGGATCGGAATCGATCGACCCGGCAGAATCCCTCAGAAATCATACGTGCTCGGTCGTTTCACCCCCGAGCAGGAATCAGCGCTGGAACCGGCGTTGGAGGATGCCGTCAAGGCCTCCGCATGCTGGGTGAACGAAGGACTCGTTGAAACGATGAACCGCTTCAACCGACGTGAGACGCCGGTGAAGACGACTGATGAGTGAGCCCGAACGTACGGGCGGAAAAAGCGACGAACGCTAGAACGATAGAAACATGACTGATACCAACAAGAGCATCTACGAAGGTCTTTTCCTCTTTCCTCAATCCGTCTCCGCAGACATGCAGAGCGCGATCGACCACATCAACTCGTTCATGGAACGAGCCGGGGCCGAAGTGCTGTCGTTCGCGAAGTGGGACGAGCGGCGTCTGGCCTACGACATCCGCAGCAACAAGCGAGGGGTGTACTTCATCGTGTACTTCCGCACCGATCGGGACAACCTCACCGGTCTCGAGCGAGACTGCAATCTCTCGGAACTCCTGCTTCGGACCATGATCACCCGCGCCGACCACGTGCCGGCCGAGATCATCGAAGCGGCCGAAGGTCGTGATCAGCTGGCCGATGAGATCAAGCTGCGCGAGGCTCCGGAATCGAACGAAACCGCCAAGGTGGTCATCGAGCGAGCTTCGGACGCACCCGCCGAGGCACCCGCCGAAGACGTCACGGAAGCCCCCGCTGCCGTGGCCACGGAAGAGGAAGCCCCCGTCGAAGCACCCGTCGAAGAGGCCGAAAAGGCCGAATAAGAAGCTCAGGCTTCTTTTCAACGACAGGTCATCCACCAAAAGCCGCGGTTCGGTCAGAAGTCCGAACCGCGGCTGTCTGCTGGTGTAGACTTCGATCGATCACCACCCCGGGAAGGGGTGGAAAACAATGTCCAAGATTCAAAAGCCAGCAATGGCTAAAGGAGTGCCTCCATGGCCAATTTCAACAAGGTGCTGCTCGTCGGCAACCTCACCCGCGATCCGGAACTCAAGCACACCCCCTCCAATCAGGCGGTGGCCCAGATCGGTCTCGCGGTCAATCGGAACTACCAGACCAAAGACGGCGAAAAGCGCGAAGAGACCACCTTCGTCGACTGCGAAGCCTGGGGACGCACCGCGGAAGTGATGTGCCAGTACCTCGCCAAGGGCCGACCCGTCCTCGTCGAAGGGCGACTCAAGCTCGATCAGTGGCAGGACAAGGACGGCAACAACCGCTCCAAGCTCAAGGTCGTGATCGAGAACTTCCAGTTCCTCGGCGGCCGCGGTGAAGGCGGCGGTGGCGGCGGCGGCGGTCAGTCCAACTACGCAGGCTCCGGCAATGCCGGCTCCGGTGGCGCACAGAGCGGCGGTGGCGGACGTCCAGCCGACGATCCGATCCCGTTCTGAGCCTCTGACAAGGCGAAACTCGCCCAAATAGCACCTGACGCCCCCTCAACGAGTCCGAGCCCTGCTCGCGAGCTCGCCAAGGGGGCGTTTTTCTTCGCGCAGATGCCATGGATTTGCCTCTGCGGCACTTGATTCCCACGCCGGAACACGCGACAATTCCCGACTTGCCATTCGCTGAGGCGCTCGGTCCGTTCCGACCGCTTCTAACTGCACTCCCCTACGGAAAGGACAGCGAACCATGGCCCAGAAGAAACTTGTCGAACTCCTGCTCAAAGAGACGGTCGAAAACCTCGGCATCGTCGGGGACGTCGTCCGCGTGAAGCCCGGCTTCGCACGCAACTACCTCCTTCCGCTTGAAATCGCCGAAGTCCCCACCCCCGAGAAGATCGAAGCACTGAAGGAACTCAGAGCCACGGCGAAGGCCCAGCTCGAAGCACTTCGTGCCGAACGCATCGACACCGTCGGCAACCTGGAAGGGATCTCGGTCAAGCTGACTCGATCCTGCAACGACCAGGGAGTCCTGTACGGAAGTGTCACCCAGCGCGACATCTCCGATGCCCTGATGGAAGGCGAGCTCAACGTCGACGAACGAGCCGTTCGACTCAACCAGCCCATCCGACGCATCGGCGACTACTCCGTCGTCATCCAGTTCGAAAAGGATCTCCGAGTGGAGATCGGAATCGAAATTCTTCCCGACCGAACCCTCGACGGGCTCGACGAAGAAGAGATGGAATTCGACGAAGACGGCGAGCTGGTCGAGAAGGCCCCCAAGAGCGCGCCCAAGGCCGAGGAAGCGCCCGCCGAGGCACCCTCGGAAGACGCGCCCACGGACGACGCCTGACCCTCGAATCGTTCTCCAAACACACCAACGAACCCTTCGGAGGAGACCTCCGGAGGGTTCGTTTCGTTTTCTGAACCGAAGCGAACCATCGTGACGATAGATCCGGTGCAGACTTGAGATCCCCCAAGCCTCCGATGCAGAACAGGATTCCACGAAATGACCAATGCCGCCCTCGCCGATCCGACCGAAACCCGACGAATCCTGCCTCCTTCACGCAGATCACTGACCCACAAATTCTGGATCAACGGGCATGAGGGCTATCTCACGATCGGGATGTTCGAAGACGGCACCCCCGGTGAGATCTTCGTGAAGATGGCGAAGGAAGGCTCGACCCTCTCCGGACTGATCCAGGGCTTCTGCCGGGCGTTCAGCCTGGCGCTGCAGCACGGTCTTTCCACCGAGGATGCCGTGGCACGATTCGAGGGCATGCGCTTCGAACCCATGGGGGCGACCCGCAATCCGGAGATTCCGGAGACCTCATCGATCCTCGATTACGTCGCTCGCTACCTCAGCACCCAGTTCTGCCACAGGGACTGATCGAATCGACTCAGGCACCATCCTCACGAGTTCCATGCACGGCCTTGAAGAGGCCGGCGGCGAGAATCGCTCCGACAATCGTCGAGATCAGGATCACCACGCCGTCCGCCCCGCCGACCAGTCCGAGGACGAGCAGGCCGACCAGAACCGCTGGATTGAAGACCGCACTTGCGACCGAACCCACAGTGAGAATGCCGGCGAGGACCGTCAGGCCGACCACGAAGCCGAAGTACTGGTTCC
>CABYSN010000077.1 GCA_902521645.1 Planctomycetota bacterium | reverse complement strand
GCGCCTTCGAGCACCTCCTCGAGGGTCATCTCGACTTCGGTCTCGAGATCGTATCCACGGCTCACTCCGCCTCGTGCGCGTCCGCGACCGCCTCCGCCCTGGCTGCCGCCCATGCCACCGAAGATGTCGTTGAACATCGAGAAGATGTCCTCGACGTTCATTCGATTGAAGTCGTGGCCCGGTGTGCCCCGCAGTCCTGCATGTCCGTACTGGTCGTATCGATTCCGCTTGTCGGGATCAGAGAGGACTTCATAGGCCGAAGTCGCTTCCTTGAAACGGACTTCCGCCTCCGGATCGTCCGGGTTGCGATCAGGGTGGTACTTCATCGCAAGTCTGCGATACGACCTCTTGATCTCGTCACCCGAGGCGGTCTTCTCGATGGAGAGTGTTTCGTAGTAGCAGCGGGTCGTCGACATGGAATCTCTCGATTCGTTCCTAGAAGCATCCCGCCCCCCGTGGCCTTGTGACCCGGGGGGCGGAAATGCATCGAATCAGTGGGTCAGCTGACCGCGCCGTTCACCGGCTCTTCGTCGTCCTCGAGTTCGGTGATGATCACGTTGGTGGTCAACATCAGCCCTGCGACGCTGGCGGCATTTCGAAGCGAGGTCGTCGACACCAGGGCGGGATCGATGATGCCGGCCTTGGTGAGATCCTCGTACTTGCCCGATGCGGCGTTGAAACCGAATCCGCCCTTGCCTTCCGACACCTTCTCGAACACCAGGTCGCCGTCGATTCCAGCGTTGTTGGCGATCTGGCGAAGCGGATGGCGCATGGCTTCGCAGATGATGTCGTAGCCGAGCTTCTCATCGCCCTTGCCCTTGCGTCGGGCGTCTTCGACCGCGCTGATCGCACGGACGAAGGAGACGCCGCCTCCGGGCACGTATCCTTCCTTCGCCGCGGCTCTCGTCGCGTGAAGGGCGTCGTCGACCCGGTCCTTGCGCTCCTTCATCTCGAGTTCGGTCTGTGCGCCGACGGAGATGATGGCGACGCCGCCGGTGAGCTTGGCCATGCGTTCCTGAAGCTTCTCACGATCGTAGTCCGAGGTGGAGTTGTCGTAGAGGTTGCGGATCTGAGTGGCTCGGGCGGTGATGTCCTTCTTCTTGCCCCCGCCTTCGACCATGGTCGTGTCGTCCTTGGTGATGACGACCTTGCGAGCGGTGCCGAGTTCCTTGAGTTCGACGTCTTCGAGGTTTCGGCCGATGTCCTCCGAGAAGAAATGGCCACCGGTGAGGACCGCGATGTCCTCGAGCATCGCCTTGCGACGATCGCCGAATCCGGGAGCCTTCACGGCGCAGACTTCGAGGACGCCTCGAAGGCGGTTGACCACGAGTGCCGCGAGCGCTTCGTTCTCGACCTCTTCCGCGATGATCAGCAGGGGCTTGCCCGCGGTCGCGACCTTGTTCAGCAACGGAAGCAGGTCGGCGAGGTTCGAGATCTTCTTCTCGTGAATGAGAATCATGGGATTCTCGAGAATGCATTCGGCCTTCGTGGGATCCGTCATGAAGTAGGGGGAGAGGTAGCCCTTGTCGAAGGCCATGCCTTCCACGTAGTCGAGGTGGTTCTCACCGGTCTTGCTCTCCTCGACTTCGACCACGCCTTCGGCGCCGACCTGATCGACCGCTTCCGCGATGATCGAGCCGATGTTCTTGTCCTGGTTCGCGGAGACGGTCGCGATCTTCTCGAGATCGCTCTTGCCCTTGCACTTCACCGCCATGCCATGAATGGCTTCCGAGGCCACGTTGGCCGCGGCGTTGATGCCACGCTGTATCGCCACGGCGTTCGCACCGGTGCCGGTGTGCTTGAGTCCGTCCTCGAGGATGGCGCATGCCAGCACGGTGGCGGCGGTGGTGCCGTCGCCGGCGATTTCAGCCGTCTTCTTGGCGACTTCCTGGACCATCTTCGCGCCCATGTTCTCGAACTTCTGTGGTAGATCGACTTCCTTGGCGACGCTCACGCCGTCACGGGTGACGGCCGGTCCGCCGTAGGACTTGTCCATCACGACGTTGTGGCCGCTGGGGCCCATCGTGACCGACACGGCATCCGCAAGTTTGCGCACGCCGTTCATGAGTTCGGCGTGTGCCGCCGACTCGAATTTCATCTGCTTGCTGGTCATTCTGAAATGCTCCGTTTCCGTTGTGCCCGAAGGCTCAGCCTTCGATCACGCCGAGGAGTTCGCTCTCGCGAACGATCAGGTGGGTGACGTTCTTGATTTCGACTTCCGAGCCCGCGTACTTTCCGTAGACGACGGTGTCGCCCTTCTTGACGCCGAGCTTCACGCGTTCGCCGTTGTCCATCAGCTTGCCGGGGCCGAGGGCCACGACCTTGCCGTGCATGGGTTTCTCCTTGGCGGATTCGGGAAGATAGATGCCCGATGCGGTCTGGGTTTCAGCCGCGGTGGGCTTGACGAGAATTCGATCTTCAAGTGGTCGAATCGACATGGTGGTGTTCTCCTGGGAAATCCGGTCGTTGCGCCGGAATGGTGTTCTGTGTCGTGTGTGAATCGTCTGTGGTGATGAGTCGTCTCGGGTTCAGGCTCAGAAGCCCATGCCGGGCATGCCGCCCATGCCACCCATGCCGCCCATGCCACCCATGCCGCCCATGCCGCCCATGCCGCCCATGCCGCCCATGCCACCCATGCCATGATCATGGTCATGGGCGTCTTCGGTTTCTTCCTGGGGGATTTCGGTGATCGCGCAGTCCGTGGTGAGCAGAAGTGACGCGACCGATGCCGCGTTCTGCAGTGCGGAACGATCGACCTTGGCCGGTGTGATCACGCCCTGTTCGAGCAGGTCGCCGTATTCCAGCGTGAGCGCGTTGAAGCCTTCGGTCCCTGACATTTCAGCGACCTTCGCCACGACGACGGTTCCTCGTTCGCCGGCATTGTCCGCGATCGATCTCAGGGGCACCGCGAGGGCCTCGACGAGCAGATCGACTCCGAACTTCTCGTCACCCTTGGCGCTCTTGCGAGCCTTGTCGAGGGCGGGGATCGCGCGGATGAAGCTCACGCCGCCACCAGGGACGACGCCTTCGGCGACCGCTGCCCGTGTGGCGTGAAGGGCGTCCTCGACGCGAGCCTTCTTCTCCTTGAGTTCGGCTTCGGAGCCCGCACCGACGTTGACCTGAGCCACGCCACCAGCGAGTTTCGCCAGTCGTTCCTGGAGCTTCTCACGATCGTAGTCGCTGTCGGTTCGTGCGATCTCAGCACGGATCTGTGCGATGCGATCCTGAAGCGCCGCGGTCGAACCCGCGCCTTCGATGATCGTCGTCGAATCGGAGCTGATCTCGATCTTCTTCGCCTGCCCGAGTTGTGACAGTTGGATCTGATCGATCTCGATGCCAAGGTCCTTCATGATGGCTTCGCCGCCGGTCAGGGTGGCGAGGTCCTCGAGCATGGCCTTGCGTCGATCGCCGTAGCCCGGAGCCTTGATGGCACAGACGTTGAGCACTCCGCGCAGCTTGTTGATGACCAGGGTTGAAAGCGCTTCGCCGGTGATGTCCTCGGCGATGATGACCAGAGGCTTCTTCGCTTCCATGACCTTTTCGAGGAAGGGGACGAGCTTCGTGATGCCGTCGATCTTGTCCTCGTGGATCAGGATCAGCGCCTTCTCGAATTCGGTCTTCATGTTCTCGGGATCGGTCACGAAGTTGGGACTGAGGAAGCCTCGGTCGAACTGCATGCCTTCCACGACGT
The DNA here is from genome assembly GCA_902521645.1 of Planctomycetota bacterium. Classification (GTDB taxonomy): domain Bacteria; phylum Planctomycetota; class Phycisphaerae; order Phycisphaerales; family SM1A02; genus UBA8087. The sequence continues at coordinate 1,094 of CABYSN010000077.1, read as the reverse complement.
CGATGTCGGTCTCGAGGCTCTTGCCCTCTTCGACCGTGATGACACCGTCCTTGCCGACCTTGTTGAACGCTTCCGCCATGATCTTGCCGATCTCACGGTCGTTGTTCGCGGAGATCGAGGCGACCGCGGCGATGCCGCCGGACACGTCGGAGACGGGGCAGGCCATGTCCTGGATCTCGGCGACCACGGCTTCGACACCCTTGCGCAGTCCGCGGACCAGTGCATTGGGATCACCGCCTGCGGCGACCTGGCGAAGCCCGGCCTTGAAGATGGCTTCAGCCAGAACCGTTGCGGTTGTGGTGCCATCTCCCGAGTCATCCGAGGTCTTCGAAGCGGCTTCGCGCACCAGGCGCGCGCCGAGGTTCTCGACCTTGTTCTGTAGTTCGATCTCTTCTGCGACCGAGACGCCGTCCTTGGTGACGGTCGGGCCGCCCCAGCTCTTGTCCAGAACCGCGTTACGGCCTCTGGGACCAAGGGTGCTCTTGACGGCGGCGGCGAGTTTCTCGACACCGGCGAGCAACGCCTTGCGGGCGTCGTTTTCGAAGGACAATTCCTTCACTGCCATGGCTGATCTTCTCCTGTCTGGGTGTTTTCGCGGAGTGCGTCACACCGATCTTGGATTCGGATGGTCCTGCGGACCTTCGTGCCATTCAGTGATCAAAGCCCGTGCCGAACAGGCCGCCCGTGCCAGAACGCTTGAATTGTCCAAAAGAGGGCTTCCTGTCTCCAGAAAGTCGTTTCTGGTCGAACTCAATCGAGGATCTGCAGGTGTGGCCGTGACCGATTCGGGGGTGGTGGTGATCGAGCCTGCCATCGTGGCAGACCACCGATCATTCGAACCTTCACTCCAGCGCGCCGTTCGATCGGTAGCGAATCGAATCGTAGAGCTTCACGACCATCCAGATCCGGTTGGCAAGCAGATAGAGGCAGCCGATCACCAGAAGAACCTCCAGGCCGTTCAGGGCCAGAAACCCCCAGAATTCCACGATCGAGCTGCCCTGGCCCACGCTGATCAGACCCCAGTCCGTCAGCATTCGCCCTGCCGTGATCAGAATGATCGCGACCATCAGAGGTTCCTTCTTCTGTCTTGCGGG
>CABYSN010000076.1 GCA_902521645.1 Planctomycetota bacterium | reverse complement strand
CACGGTGAAGTCGATCCGCAGATCAAGCAGATCTCGGAGGAGCTGATCCGACATACCGGAGCGGAGATCCGTTCATGACCGATCGTTCGAAGGCACTCGCTGACATGACGATCGCCGATTTCCTGGAGCGCCTGGGCAGCAAGGCCCCGGTCCCCGGTGGCGGTGCGGTGGCGGGCGTTTCGAATGCGATCGCCGCAGGCTTGGGCGGCATGGTCGTGGCCTACAGCCTCGGGAAGAAGACGCTTTCCGATCACCAGGAGATGCTTTGCGAAAGTGAAGGAACACTCGAAGAGCTGCGGACACGTTCCATGCGACAGGCCGATGCGGACGCCGAAGCCTATGGGTGCCTCAATGCATTGTGGAGCAGGCCCAAGGATGATCCGGAACGAATCGCCGGATTTCAGGATGCGGTCCGAGGCGCGATCGAGGCTCCGGGCGCCATCATGGAGACCTCGGATCTGATTCTCGACGTCCTGAAACGACTTCCCGGATGCAGCGCGCCTCATCTCGCAAGCGACCTCGCGATCGCGATCGAAACGGCGACCATGGGTGCACGCGCCGCGGAACGCAACGTGACCGTCAACCTGCCGATGATCGACGACGAAGAGGAACGAGCGGCACTCGATGCACGATTCGGGGAGCTCGGACTGAACATCGATTCGAAGGCGCGCAGTTCGATGGAAGCCATGAACTCAGCCAGCAGCTGAACAGCGAGGTCCGGCGTGACGTCTGAACGAAGAGACATCGTGGACATCGACGGAGTGCACGGAAAAAGCTCCGAATCCAAGCGTGGGGACGCGAAATCAAGGAACGAGAAACCGCAACGCCGCTTCCTCTCGATCCTGTTCCGCTGCTGCAACACCTACGGAAGACTCTATCCTGATGCGGAACGGACACGATACGAAGGGCGCTGTCCGAAGTGCGGTGCGCGCGTTGAAGCGGGCATCGGCCCGGGCGGAACGAATCGCAATCTCTTCGACACCCACTGAACTCACCAGAGCAACGGACCGTGAATCACCTCGCCCCAATCCTCGGCTTTCTGCTCCTGATCGGAAGCGCCTCGGCAGTCGTGATCCTCGTGCAGGCGATCCTGTGTGCGCGTGAAGTGCGAAAGCCACCGCGTCGGACGGTCGGGTGGGCCCTCGCGAGAGGCCTGGCCGCGGATCCGGGTGAGGCCGGCCTCCCCTTCGAGAACTGGCCTCTGGACAGACCGGACGGCGTGGAGCTTCCGGTCTGGGAGATACCACCAGGCAAGGTCGAATCGGAAAGCCCGACGCTCATCATGCTTCATGGATGGGGACAGTCACGAATCGAGATGCTCGCGCTTCTGAGCCTCGTTCTGAAGAAACACCATGAGAACGGTCATGAACGATCTTTCACAACTCTCATCCCCGAACTTCGAGGACATGGAGAAGCCTCCCCGGGACCGACGACACTCGGTCACGATGATTGCGAGGATGTGCGGGCGCTGATCGAGCGGGCAGGCGCGGGACCGGTGATTCTGCTGGGCTTCAGCCTCGGCAGCGTGACCGCCATCAACGTCGCGGCCATGGCGCCCCGCAACGTCCAAGGCGTCATGGCGCTGGCGCCCTACGAACGGATTCTCATACCGATCGCGGCCACGCTTCGCAGTCGTCAGATGCCGCATGGAATGACCGCGAAGCTCGTCACTCGCCTTTCGACCACCAGTGCCAACCTCAAGCGACGCACCTCGTGGACGGCACGAGAACTGACCTGCCCGCTTGATGTGTTCGTCGGGGCGCAGGACAGGATCGCACCCCCGGAGGCCGGTCGCATCATCGCCGATTCCGCGCCGCAAGGAAGCGCCCACATCATCGAAGAGGTCGGCCACGTGGGATTGCCCGAAGCCTGCGCCGGGAAGCTCGCGGAGACTCTCGAGGAACTCCTCGCAGGCACCAGGACATGACAAGACGCGCTCCTGAAGGGGAGCGCGTCTCGTGGATCGTCAGTGCGTCATCGATCGGTTCGAAGACCTGATCACTCGGCGGGTTCGAGATATCCGAAGTGGAACTGAAGTCCGTCATCGACGCGCCGTCCGTACATCCAACCGGGACCGATGGATTGCGCGAATTTCTCGATGTTCTTGGAATCGACCATGTCCGAAAGATTGCCCGCCATACCGCCGAGGATGTCATTCTCGATGTCCGTGATCATCCTGGCGGTATCGAAGATCCCCCAGGAGAGCAGATCGCCGGAGGGCATGCCGGACGACTGCATGGCACGACGTGCGAAAGCGGTCCGTGACATCTTGGGAAGATCGGACTGACCGGAACTTCTGAGCACCGCTTCGACACCGTCGATGTCACCGAAGAGCACCGCACCCGCTCCGATCCCGATCGCCGTTCTCGAGAATTCGGACTGCGGATCGGAGTAGATGGTGTCACCCTTGAAGTCACGAGGCTGCATGCTCATCATCGGACCGAACATCGACAGCAATTGATTCATCGATTCGGGATCACTGGTCGGGATGGCCATCGTCATGCGGGTCGGAGCCAGCTCATCATCGGTGATCGTCGTGAAGATGTGGATCTCGGGCCCCATGGTCTCCATGGCACCCTGCATCATCGGTGCGTACATCTGGATCATCGGCTCGATCTGAGCCGCCTGGCCTTCCGGAAGCGAGGAGATGATCTGCTGGAGGGTGGGAATGAAATTCTTGAAATCGAAGTCGACCCTGCCATAGGACACCGCTTCAGCTGAGACGTAGTCGGGAATGTCACTGACGGGCTTCGCCACCGAGACCAGTTTCATCAATCCGGCGGGTTCACCGTTGATGCCGATGTTGGTTCCGTATTCGACGAGATTGCCTTCCGAGGCCGCCTTCATCCAGAACCCGTAGCCCGCGATGTCGCCGAACGCCGTCTGGATGAGCGGCGTCGCCATGCCCATCATGGGACCGACCACGGCCTTCATCTCGTCTGCGAAGTTCTCGGTGAGCAGGACCGCGGTGACGTCCGTGGCATCGACGGGGACCAGCCCCGCCATCTTCTCGAAGGCATCGGAATCGGAGAGCACCTTGCTCTTGCCTCCATCGAGGACCTTCAAGGCATCATCGAGTGCGACCGGCTCGGAGCTCATCAGGAGCTCGCTGCCATCGCGGACGACGAAGACGCGACCAACCGCGTCCTCCATGTAACTGGTGTCACCCATCATCGGAATCGGGGCGACTTCCATCATCATGGCGTCCATGTCCGGAAGTTCGAACTGACTCTCGAAGACGAGCATGTCGCGCCCACGAAGCTCCTCCATGTCGGCCTTTTCATCGAGGTCGGAGACGATCTCGTCGAAGATGCCCTTGGCCATCGCTTCGTCATCCTTCCATCCGATGCGGGCGATCCAGGCCGGAACTTCGACGCCGATGTCGTCATCGAAGGTCCAATAGAGACTGAAGGCGACGTGATCGGGAAGACGCATGTCGTCGATGTCGATGCCGCGATCCGCGAGAGAATCGGCGATCATCGGTCGGAACATCTCATCGGGCGTCTGCCCCTGGAAGATCATCTTGCCGGCGGGGGTCTTCGAGATCCGTCCGAGCATCCCGTCGAGATCACCCGCTTCGAAGAACATGAAACTGTTCTCGGGCATGATGTCGCTTGAGGCGACATCATCGGTGCCGGGCATGCAAAGAACGGTGCCTGCGAGAAGAAACGCTTGAATCATGTCGATACTCCGTGGTGTGGACGGTTCTTCGAGACCGTCGGGTGAGAAGCGAGTCGGGGGTTGGGCAAGATCAGGTCCGAGTCATCGGGAATCAGGATCTTGTTTGGAATCGGGCGAATGAGTTTCATGCGAAGCGGATGCGCCGGAGATCATCCGGCCACCAGCTCAATCCTGGGGGGCGGCTCCATCACGAAGCATCGGTGGATCCTCGAAATTCCGTCGCCGCGGCGGGTCGTGATAGTTGCGACCTGAATTGGGATTGAAGCTGTCGTAGGCGAATGCCTCGCGATTTCGAATGAAATCCTTCATGTAACGAGCGGGGATGGCGAACCCGAGCGACTGCCCGCCACCGATGATCATGTTGGTGATCCCGATCACTTCGCCCTTGTCGTTGAACAGAGGACCACCCGAATTACCGGGATTGATCGGAGTGTCGGTCTGAATGTAGGACAGACCGTCGAAACCTCGATTTCTGGTGGAGACCACACCCTGAGTCAGGGTTCGTTCCAGACCCAGCGGGTTGCCGATGGCGAAGACGGGCTGCCCCACCTCGACCATGTCGCGAGGCTCGACCGTGGCGTGGATGAAGGCCTCGTCCATGGGATGGGCGATCTTGATGAGTGCCAGATCAAGGTGGTTGTTCACCGCGAGAATCTCGATGTCCTCGATGACGGTCCGTTTCAGGGTGCCATCAGGCTGGGGGAACCAGACCGTCGCACGAAGCGACGCCTCACCCTGGATGACATGGGCGTTGGTGATGGCATGACCGTCACCGTCGATGATCACACCCGAACCGAGGCCCCCGGGCGTCCCCACCTTGATCACGGCGGGGCCGATCGTCTTGGCATGCTCACGTGGGCTGAGTTCGACGGGTTCCTGGGCGATCGAGAAGAGGTCGTCATCCAGATCCTTCACCGGCGCGAGAGCGCCCTTGGCAGAGACGATCGTCGTGATGTTGGCCATGGGAATCGCCAGCACGTCATGACCGATGTCGAGCCAGACGGTCTCGCCGTTGCGCTTGAGCACCGTGCCCTCCAGTCGGACCCCGCTGTCGAGCACGATTTCATCGGCGACGGCGGCGTCGACAGTGATGAATGACGCCGCAACGAATACGGG
>CABYSN010000075.1 GCA_902521645.1 Planctomycetota bacterium | reverse complement strand
GTGATCGGTCCGAAGACGAACCAGAGGGACTGACGCGAAACCACCATCTCGGATCAACCGGGACTTTCGTCGTCCGAATTCCGATTGGACTCCCGCTCGGCTCGCATTGCGGCCCGCACCGAGTGAACGATGCCGAACATCAACGGAATCATCATCACGATCACATAGACCATCGCGATGAAGTCAACCGTCCAACCACGCATCAATCCGAGAAAGAACACACCCAGAGACGACACGCCACTCAGGATCATCCACCGTCCGAAATGGACGTTGGCGGCATCCCATGCCGCACGATCACGGAGCGTGACAGGCAGTCGAACCCCGTACAAGGCATTCGGCGGCACCTTGCCCATGGCCATCGGAATGGCGCACAACAGGATGACCGAAGCCGAACCGACGAATGTGATCCAGAGAAGCCCGGGCATGGGTTTATTGTACCTGAGAGGGTGTCGGTTTCTCATCCAACCGCTATACTTGCCGCCTTGATGCGTCCCTGACGAGTCAGGGCATGTAGCTCAATTGGATAGAGCACCGGTCTACGAAACCGGCGGTTGAAGGTTCGAGTCCTTCCATGCCCGTTCCCCTGCGAACGCCTGCCGAAACATCGGGAGGCGTTTTCTATTTCGGTTCCTGGGCGGGCGGATCGGTGGTCACGGTGGCGAGATTCCGCCTGACCCATTCACGCTCGGACTCATCCGACACTTGCTCTGCGGCTGCCAATCCATACTGCACGTGAGTCGCCACCCCTTCGGCATCACCACCACACGCACAGGCCCTGGCGATCGCTTCGTGCGCAAAGGCACGGTCGAACTCCGAGAGACCATTCTGCTCGCACTCGGCCAGGTAGGTTTCGGCGTGTACTCGAGCTGATTCAGAGCGACCGAGGACGGCGTAGACACGGGATATCTGCCATGACCCGCGGGCGAGATTCACCGGGACACCCACGACGCTCCAGTGCCAACGCGATGCGTGCGCCATGTCGATCATGGCGGCATCTTCCTCGGAGGAACGGTCCTGAGACTGGAGCAGTGACCATGTCCGGTGAAAGAGCTCGGCTGCGCAGAAGCGGTGCATGTCCTCGGGGAGAATGGCATCGTTGATCGACGTCATGAATCAAGACTCCGGGATCAATTCCTGATCGAGCGAGAAAGATGCAACCCGACGAGGCGAGCGACGATGACGGTCAGATAGACCTGACCGGAGATCGCCTCGATCGAGACGACGGTACGTGCGTAGCTGTTCTGCGGGACGATGTCCCCGAACCCGACGGTGGTGAGCGTGATGATGGAGAAGTAATTGGTCAGACCGTAATGCGATGACTCATCTCCCAGAGCGGCCTGATCGAGCCCAAGACCGGCATTGATCAGAAAGGACCCCGGATGGAGGATCACCAGAAACGCATAGACCGACGCGAAAATGGTGGAGAGGATCAGATAGCCGCAGACACTGCCGACCAGGGTGTCGGTGGAGACGTTGGAGGTCCTGAAGATGTCCTTGAGAATGATCGCGAAGACGCTCACAAGAAAGAAGAACGTGAGCACTTCGGCGACCAGGGCGGTCAAGGTCGTGTCGACGAAGGGATCCACGAAACGAGCTGCGATCGCAAGAACCGCGATGCCGGCGAGCATGAGGATGTGGACGCGCTTGGTGATCGCTGAAAAGACTCCAGCGACCATGACGAATCCACTGATGATGTCGGCGACTCTGATGCCGATTCGATAATCCTGCAGCATCGGAGCGAAGAAGACCGTGCAGACAAGCGCGAAAAGAAGCCAGCCATAGTGGCCGAGACCACCACCACGTGCGATTTTCCTGACGGTCGAGATGGAAGAAGAGTCATCAGTCATGCAGGCACCAGAGTAACCTCAGGGGAACCGAATCAAAAGCCGTATTCAATCGCGGTCTGACCGCTATGATGTGAACATGACCTCCACCTCCACACCACACGCACTGCACATAGACGGGCTGCGCTTTTCCCACGGAGAGAGACCCGGGGATCGGTTCGCCATCGAACTTGACGAATTCACGCTCCCCAGATCGGAAGAGATGCTTCTCGTGGGCGCTTCCGGCACTGGCAAGAGCACCCTTCTGTCTCTCATAGCCGGCCTGATACAACCAGACCGCGGAAGCATCGTGGTCGACGGAACTGATGTGACGACACTCCATGGGGCCGAGCTGGACCGTTTTCGCGGGCAGTCGGTCGGCATGATCTTTCAGACCTTCAATCTGCTCGAGGGATTCACCGCACGAGAGAACATCGAGCTGTCACTTCTCTTTTCAGGCACTCCGACCAGAGACCACCGCTCTCGAACCGACGTGCTGCTCAAGCGACTGGGCATCGATCGACCTGATGCGATGCCCGGAGAGCTGAGCGTAGGACAGCAGCAGAGAATCGCCGTTGCCAGAGCGCTGGCCCCTCGTCCGACGCTGGTCCTTGCAGACGAACCCACTGCGAGCCTTGATCCTGAGAATGCGACCAGGGCCATCGACTTGATTCGCGAATGCTGCCGGGAGGACGAAGCAGCACTTCTCTGCACCAGCCACGACCCAGTTCTCAGGACTGTCTTCGACAGAGTCGAGGCACTTGATGATGCCAACAAAGCATTCGTCGGAGTGGAGGTGCCCGAGTGACAGATCTTTCGATCATTCTTCGAAGTCTCAGAGTCAGACTCTTCTCGACTCTCGTCACCATCGTCACCGTCGCCGTGGCGGTCGGCCTCCTCATGGCACTGCTGATGCTTCGAACATCAGGGGAAAAAGCCTTCTCGAGAGGCACCGGCAACGCAGAACTTCTCGTGAGTCGGGATGCAAGTCCGCTTGAATCCGTTCTGAACGGCCTCTTCTATGCGAACGCTCCCCGCAACTCGATCTCACTCGAGAAATACGATGAAATCGTCGGAAGCTTTCCCTGGGAATGGAGCGTTCCCACCCAGATGGGGGATTCCTTCAAGGGCGTCCCGGTCGTGGCGACAAACAGTGATTTCTTCACCAGATTCCAACCCGTGGATGGATTCGACTGGTCGTTCGAAGAAGGCAGACGATTCGCACGACCATACGAACTCGTCGTGGGATCCGAGGCCGCTCGTACAAGCGGCCTCAAGATGGGCGACAAGGTCCCCCTGACTCACGGGTTCGGGCAATCCCGGGAGAGCGACCATGTCCATGACAATCACCGCTTCGAGGTGGTGGGCATTCTCGACCAGACCAACTCCAGTCATGACCGAGCCATCTACACCGACCTGGTCGGCTCCTGGGTCCTTCATGCCGAGGATCGCGTTGAACGAGATGCTCACGGGCATGACCACGACCACGACCACGGGCATGACCACGACCACGATCATGGTCACGATCATGGCCATGATCATGGCCACGATCATCACCACCACCATGATCACGACCACCCCCACCTCGAAGTGGAGGATCTGCTCCCCGAGGACAAATTGATCACCGGTATCCTGCTCTCGACACCAAGTCGCGGAGGCGGATCGGTCTCCGCGATTCTGCCGCAGGCTTTCGACATGCTTCGCAGGGACACCTCGATCACCGTGGCATCGCCCAGCAATCAGGTCGCACGCCTCTTCGAGATCGTCGGAAACGTCGATCGACTGCTCCTGGCCATGGCGTGGGTCGTCCTTGCATCATCAGGTGTCGGAATCCTACTGGCACTCTGGAATTCGATGGAGCAACGAAGGCGACAGATCGCCATTCTGAGAGTTCTTGGATGTTCCAGAATCAGACTTTTCAGTCTGGTCATCACAGAATCGGTTCTGATCGGGCTGATCGGAGCGTTCATTGGAATCGCCGTCTGCTGGGGCGGCACCCTCGTCATCGCGGGGCAACTTCAGACCAGACTTGGAATCGTCATCGATCCGGGGCTCGACCCGAGAACGATTCTTCTGGTGATTGCCGCGACCGTCGCCCTGGCCGCTGTCGCCGGAGTGGCCCCTGCCGTACGTGCCTACAGGACCAGTGTGGCTGAAAACCTCCGTCCTCTGGCCTGATCCATGACATGCTCTTGAACCGACCGGTTCAGGAAAGGACTCCATTGCGCACTCTCTGGTTTCTGATTTTCATCATCATCGCTGGCGCTCTCGTCGCTGTCATGTTGACCGATGCGCAGTCACCCAGGCCCTCCCCGGTGCCACTCGGCCAGGAGATGCTCGCAACATCGGAGAATTTCAATGAGACACCGATCGACTCATCCTCGAAGCGGGAACCGCAAACGGATCCTGCGAATGGTTTGAGTCCATCGAATCCGGCAACCGAACCCGATCTCACCGACAAGAGGACCACTGAGAGCAGAGGCGACTCGATCACCCTCGGCATGGATCGCACGATTCAATCGGCGACGGTGATCGGAGGAAATATTCAAAGGGTCGGACCGGACGAACTGAATGTCGATGATGAATTCACCCTCGAGGGCGATGGCAGCAAGGCCAATCCCTACCGCCCGAGCTGGGAGTATCTCTACAGTGCCGGTGACACCTACGCTCCTCGACTCGGCAAGAATGAGCTCCCTCAACGAATCGCACTTCTGGATGGAAGCTGGATCGAGATCTCCGGATACACGGTCTTTCCACTGGTGAGTGGTGAGACGTCTGAATTGCTGGTCATGCTCAATCAATGGGACGGGTGCTGCATCGGAGTCCCCCCCACTCCATTCGATGCCATCGAAGTCGGTCTCACTGAAGCGGTCAGACGCGGACCGAGGAAGCACGTCCTCACATACGGAACCATTACCGGACGTCTCAAGGTCGACCCCTACTTGATCGAAGACTGGCTCGTGGGACTGTATCTGCTTGAAGAAGCTTCTCTCGAAGCAGGGATCTGACATCTCCAACGAAGCTCGCCCTGATTTCACTGATCAC
>CABYSN010000074.1 GCA_902521645.1 Planctomycetota bacterium | reverse complement strand
CGACTTCGAGCCCGTCCCAGCACGATCTCTGGGATGGTGTCGAAGCATCCATCCGAGACGGACGAAGCTTCGCCTCGTCCCTGGAGGAGTCGACCCTCGTTCCTCCGAGTGTCGCGGCCATGGTCGCAGCGGGGGAGCGCTCCGGACGACTTGCCGAGGTTCTTGAAACGACCGCCGATGCGACGGAAGAGGATCTCGATGCCATCGTGAAACGAGTGACTGCATTGATCGAACCCGCGATGATCGTCTCTCTCGGTCTCATCATCGGTTTCATCGCACTGGCGATGCTGCTTCCGATCTTCGGAATGAGTCAGGTCGTTTCCGGATGAGTGCGAGACACGATTGACTTGCTTTTCCAATCGGCTTCTGTTCGACTGTGTCAGGTGAAATGGTCTTGAGCTGAGTCAAGGATGACGAGCGGACATTTCGCATGCATGGGGCAGGCCGTCGAGGGAAACGACATGACAACCGAACGAGTTTCGAATTCGTCCGTATCGGAGAAGTCGATGTTCATCAGGGATTTCGCCAGAGAGCTCGATGGCGAGGAACGTCACTGCGTCATCCTGCGGCACATTCACGGCCTGTCCGTCAGCGAGATCGCCGAGGTCATCAATTGCAGCGAGCGCCTCGTGCAATCGTTGCTTCAGGGAGTGGAGACCAAGCTCCGGGAGTCCATGAAACAAGAATCGCCCGCTTTCGAGCAGGCGATCCTCGTGTGAGTTCCTTGTTTCGGCCGCCTCGACGCGGCGATCAGTTGTCCCAGCAGCCGAGTAGAACCGCCAGATCCGATCCACCGACCACGTTGTCTCCATCGAAATCGGCCGCTTCGTCGTTGGTTCCCCAGACCGCCAGGAGCTGGGCGAGGTCGGCGCCCCCGACGGCACCGTCACCGTTGAGATCGCATGGATCGCTTCCGAGATCCTCCTCCAAGGTCAGCTGCAGTGTCGCAGGGCTGACCAGGCCGAATCCCACCAGTGCATTCTCCTTCATGTAGAAGCTCCCGAACGTCCCATCAGGACCCGAGACCTGATAGAGCGAAGAGAGTCCGAATTCGAGCTCGCCTCGCTCGAGACCATCAAGCAGATACTGCTGGATGTCTTCGTCATCCACATCGATTCTGAAGGTGTGGACGCTGTCCAGTGGAATCTGGTCACCGGCGTTGATGCCATCGACTTCGCTCACTGCGAATGGCGTGGGGGTCCAGCCTTCCCGGATCTGATTCGAGACGTCGGTCAGGACACCGTCCTTGAAGCCTGCATTGAAGATATGCCTGCTTGCGAGTCCGGCGAACGATCCGAATGGACTGTTTTCCTGCCATGTGTCCTGAGTCCAGCCATTCCTGTAGTCCACCCCGAAGAGTTCGGTCGGTTGCCCGACGTCGAGGTCTTCGATGCGATCAGGATTTTCCGGGTTGAGCATGCACTCGTAGGGATCCACCGTCGGATCGTAGAGAATACCTTCGTTCTGCTGGGTCAAGGTGATCACTGCCGAGGTGACTCTCATTCCGGCAGTCTGTCCTGGCGCGAGCTGGTCCGTTGTGTCGAATCCGAAGACGACCTGCCCCATCCTGTTGTCCGTGGAGTCATTGAAATTCTCAGTCCAGTAGCCGAACACCGATCCACCGGGACGCGTCCCCGGTGTCGCGTTGTAGGGATACATCCAGCGATCCCAGGTAGGGGCTCCCATGTCGATTTCGATGACATCTTGTGCCATTGATGGAACAGCCACCGATGTCAGTGCCGTGAGTGCTGTCAGTGAAACCAGTTGGGATGTCCTGAGGCGTGTCATGGAATTCCTTGAATCCTTGTGTTGTGGGAATCGAGCCGAGTGAATTCGTGCCTTTCTGCAGAACGCTCACTCAAACCTAGTGCAAGAATGAGCGAGCGAGCGGAAAAACTTCGAGAGCATCATTTTATTGAGAATGAGTCTCAACTTCAAGTTTCTTCTTTGAATTAAACGATATCCTTCATCATCCTTGATCAGGACTCGTATCTTTTCCTGTGCCGCATTTCTCGAGTATGGAATCATGCATCCAGACACGTGTTTGAAATCACCTCGCGCCATCCTCCGGCCCGGCCCAAAAGGCTTCACGGTCATGGAGCTGCTGCTTGTTCTGTTCGTGATTGCGGTCTTGATGAGCATCATCGTCTCCGTTGCCGGCAGGGTCTCAAACAAGGCTCGAGAGGTCACGGAAAGAAACGGTGCGCGGCAGGCGATCACTGCATGGACCGCCTACACCTTCGACAACAATGGCAGCATCATGCCAGGCTACAAGGCGGACCTTGAGTACTTCACGCCTGATGGTGTCAAGGTCACACCTGAGCTGACTGAAAACGGGTGGCCGGTCGCCGGCCGTCGATACCCTCTCCGTCTCGCTCCATATCTGGGCAACAATTTCGATGTCATCTACGTGAACGACCAGAAAAACGTGCTCAACCGCATGCGTGATCAGAGCCCCGATGACTACTTGTATGCGGTTTCCGTGTCACCCTCGTTGGGCCTCAACAGCACCTGGATGGGTGGCGATGAAAACGATGGATGTTTCAATCCGACTCTGACCGAGTTTCTCGGTGGTCGGGTTCATTCCGATCGCATAAGCACGGTCAGGAATCCATCGAAACTCATCGTCTTCGGATCCTCACGAAGCGGTACCGGCTCAAATTCAGAAGGCTACTTCAGGATTTCAAGTCCCGCCTTCTCATCTCGAAGATGGGCGGAGGCATACGACAAGGACGATGCCTCCACCTTCGGGAACATATCCGCTCGTTGGGGAGGAAGCTCCATCGTCGCCACGGTCGATGGTGCCGTGGACAGCCTCACGACCGAGGAAATCGACGACATGAGACGTTGGTCAGACCGTGCGGATGCCGCCGACTGGGTTCTGGCTCCCTGAGATCGTCAGAGCGTGTGCTTGAGCTTAGAATCACTTCATGGTCGTCTCCTCTCCTGAATCAGCTATCCGCGTTCTCGTGGTCTCCGAGACTGCTCAGTTCGAGGGCTTCATCGCCTGTCTCGGATCGGCCGATGCTGGAGATTTCGAAGCGGAACATCTGCGTGATCGGGCAAGACTTGCATCCTCGGTGAATTCCTTCAATCCGAGTGTGGTGCTCTTTCTGCTCGATGGGGGATCGGATGCTCAGCTCACGGCCCGAATGGTCGAGACTCTGGGGGTGATCCCGTTTCTCGTCGGTGGTGTCCCTGCCGATCCTCTGCTTCGAAAGGGGATCTACGATCTCGGTGCCGGGGATTGCTTCGAGGAGCTCCCCGAACCGGTCGAATTTCTGGCATCACTCAGGAGGCACGCACGTCGTTTTCTCGCACTGCGTGATCGTGACCTCAGTTCCTCACGAACTTTGCAGGTTTCGCAACAGCTTCGTGCTCGAAACACCGAGCTTCAGGAACTCAACAGCATGTTCCGGCAATCGGTGGATGCGTTGCGAGACAAGGTCGATCTTCAAGGGACACGGCTCGAGACCATCGGCAAGGTCGGCGTCGAGCTGAGCGAGATTCATGATCTCAACATCCTCATGGATCACATCCTTTCCGAGGCACGCAGTCTCGTGCATGCCGAGTCCGGTGCCATACTTACACGTGATCATGATGATCTGGTGGTTCGGTATCGACAGAACGAATCACTGAACAAGGAGGGTCGCTCGGTCGGTTCCATCGCCGGCGGACTCAGGATCCCACTGTCGGCGAATTCGATTTCAGGTCGCGTGAGTCTGACCGGCGAGTACATCAACGTCGAGGATGTCTACCAGATCCCAGAAGATGCCGGCTTTCGCTTTCTGACCTCCTTCGACGATCGAACCGGATACCGCACTCGTGCGATGCTGGTCTATCCGCTGAGCACCTCCAACGGAGATCCGCTCGGCGTTCTTCAACTGGCCAATCCCAGCACCGCCTCCGGGGAGGCAAAGGCCCGATTCGACAATGACGACATCAAGATGATCCGCAACTTCGCGTCGATGGCGAGTCTGGCTCTCGAGCGAGCGAATCTCACGCGTTCCCTGATCATGCGCATGATCGCGATGGCGGAGACGCATGATCCGGAAGAGACCGGTGCGCATGTCAATCGTGTCGCAGGCTATTCTCGAATTCTCTTCGAGGCCTGGGCGAATCGGCGTGGAATCGGACGAGTCGAGATGGCCCGGCAGCGTGACCGTCTCTCGATCGCCGCGATGCTGCACGATGTGGGAAAGATCGGAATACCTGATTCGATCCTCAAGAAGCCCGATGCCCTGGAACCTGATGAATACAAGATGGTGCAACGCCATACGCTCATCGGCGCCTATCTCTGTCAGGGAACCGGAGTGCAGACGGAGTTCGACGAGGTGTCCCAGATCGTCGCCTTGCACCACCATGAGCGGTGGGACGGCTCAGGGTATCCCGGCGAGGTGGATGCGGAGATCTGGCAGAATCGTTCGTCCGAGATGCCGACCCAGTCCGGACTCCGCGGGGATGCCATTCCCATCGAGGCGAGAATCGTCGGTCTGGCCGATGTCTTCGATGCCTTGTCCTCATCTCGTTCCTACAAGGAGCCCTGGCCCGAGGAGAAGGTGCTCGAGGAGATCGAGCTCCTCTCTGGGAAGCACTTCGATCCCGAGCTGGTCGAGATCTTCTTCTCAGAAATCGATCGTATTCGTGCCGTCCAGATGGCTTTCACGGCACCGACATAGCCGGATCCCGATGCGCGATGGAAATCCCGCCGCATGGTCTCATTCTTTTGTGTATTTGGTCACTTTGTTCTTTCAAATCCTCTCACGAGTCATCAGGATTGTTCCATGAAAAAAATTAATCAGGCATCACTGTTGTCGTTCCTGCTCATGGCCACGACATCCATCGCTGAAGAGGTGACGGTCGAAGTCGATCAGATTCCCGGCGAAGGAGGCTACCTGTACGCAAGCACGTGCTGTGC
>CABYSN010000073.1 GCA_902521645.1 Planctomycetota bacterium | reverse complement strand
GGCAAGATTATCGTTTACAACGAATTTATCAGAGGCAGTACAGGCATCTGATCTTATCATCATTGCAGTTGGGACACCTGAGTCTGAAACGGGTGCTGCCAATATGTCGTTCGTCTATAGTGTTGCACAAGAAGTTGGACAAGCGATTGGCAACGAGTACAAAGTGGTTGTGAACAAATCAACTGTTCCTGTGGGGACAGCTGAAGAAGTGAAAAGATTGATTTTAGAGGTGAACGAACAAGCTTCAGTTGATGTTTGTTCTGTACCTGAATTCCTTCGCGAAGGATCCGCGGTTAAAGATACATTTAATCCAGATCGAATCGTCATAGGAACAGATTCTACAAAAGCAGGAGAGATGTTAAAAGCTCTTCATCAACCTCTTACGAACGAACTAGTCGTAACGGATATTAGAAGTGCAGAAATGATTAAGTATGCATCCAATGCGTTTCTTGCGACAAAAATTACATTTATTAATGAAATCGCTAATATCTGTGATGAATATGGAGCTGATGTTGCAGCTGTAGCGAAAGGTATGGGGCTTGATAACCGCATTGGTCCGAAGTTTTTACAGGCTGGTGTGGGGTATGGTGGTTCTTGTTTTCCAAAGGACACAAAAGCTTTAATACATCTAGCCGAAGAAAAAAAGTACTCTCCGCAACTGCTTTATGCGGTACGAGACGTGAATGAACGACAATATCAACGTATGGTTCAACATGTACAAAATGTTTTTGGTGGAGAGGTTAAAGGCATGAACGCTGCCATTTTAGGACTTGCCTTTAAGCCAAATACAGATGATATGCGTGATGCCCCATCATTGAAGATTATTGAACGTTTATTGGCTGATGGCATGAACGTAAAAGCTTATGATCCGATTACAACAGAGATCACAAAATCATTACTAGGTGAACAAATCGCTTATGGAGAGAATGTGGAAGATACAGTTAAAGATGCTGATGTCTTGTTACTCGTAACGGAATGGGATGAATTTAAAGCGATCGACCCAGCAAGCGTTAAATCGCTGATGAGACGACCTGTTGTCATCGATGGACGTAATGCTTTGAATGATCAAAATTGGAAACAAGCTGGCTTTATTTATCACGGAATTGGTCGCAAATAAATGATATTCTTTGGGAGAGGTGTCATGATGAGCAAAATGGTAGCAATGATCGTAATGGGTTCACTTGTTTTGGCAGGTTGTTCAGGGGTAGGGGCATCGAATTCAGATGAACTTGCTAGTGATGCATGGGTAACTCAACGGGTGAATGAAGTCAAAAAAGACGCTGATTCACTGGAGTCACGAATGGCAACGTTGGACCGTGAAATCAAGCAATTACAAGATAAAAATGGGGGAGCTGGGGACTCAGGTGATGCTGGTTCAGGTTCTGGTTCTGAAAAGCCGACCGATCCTCATGCTTTATTTACAGATATCACAAGTAACTTCTTTGCTTATAACGAAATCAAATTTTTGAGTGAGCGTGGTGTGATCTCGGGTTATCCGGATGGGAGCTTTGCCCCTAACCAAACGATAACTCGGGCTCAAACGGCTGTTATGTTGGTAAGAGAGCTTGGACTTACTGCTCCTGAAAGCTATGAAATGAAAGCAACGGATGTTTCAAAGAATTCAAGTGCCTATAACTCTATTAGAATAGCAGAATACCATGGTTTAATGAGAGGGACTGATGGAAAGATTAATCCAGGAAATGGTCTAACTCGTTCGCAGATGGCGGTTGTTTTAACTCGAGCGTTTAAATTAGAAAAACCAACCGAGCAATATCCATTTGCAGATATCACAAGTGAGTTTCCTAATTATGATCAGATCAACACGATTGCACATCATGGGATTACGACTGAAATCGGAAAGCCATTTCGCCCGAATGAAGTAACAACAAGAGCACAGTTTTCATTATTTATGGCTAGAACGATTCATGAGCCATTTCGCCCGTAAATTCTAAAAGAACGTAAAAAGAGACTGCTCTAAACTAAAGAGAAATCTGAACAATGAGACGGTGGACGTGACATACACGTCACTACGTGTTTGCTTTGTTCGGGAGTTCAGATAAACACTTTAGTTAGGGACAGTCTCTTTTTTATTCCCTGCTACAAGTTGTAGGATTAAACACATAAAAAAGGCGTTAGATGATTAGAAGCTAATCATCTAACGCCTTTACCTTTACCTTTACCTTTGTATTTACTAACTATCTTAATGTTTCAACTCGAATGCCTGTGTAGTAATGCTTTAGGATTTCATCGTATTTCTTCCCTGCTTCAGCCATCCCACGAGCACCCCATTGACTCATACCAAGACGATGACCCCATCCGCCACCTTCAAATGAATAGGTAGCAGAACTAGTTGGTTGATTGACAGTAGATGAAGCGGTTCGCACCTTTACTTCATCCGCGATAATGGTACTTTGTTTTCCATCACCTGTTTGGACTTTTGCTCCGTACAAGTGATTAACGTTTTGAATAGAGCCATTGGCTGTTCGTACCTGAACGGTAGAAGGGCTCGGTTTAACTGTAAAATTAATGCTCTTTAATGAAGAACCAAAGGCAGAACGAAGCGAATCAGGTGTTCCACTTGGTAATTGTACGGTGACTTTTTCGCCATTTGCACGTACGCCTGTCGCTGTTACTTTCTGAACACTTTTCGCATTTGGCGTACGTGAATCGACTTTTACATCAACTAGACGGACGCCTGTACCAAACAATCTTTGCTCAATGGTACTGCGTTGAATCTGAGTAGTCCAAGCGTTATTTGTATTAGATGGATGAACATCATAGGGATCAGGAACTGCTTTGATATACGATAGGGCAGAAGACCAAACATTTTCGCTGTTTTCAGTATGTCCACCTGAACTTGAATGGAAGAACGCATTAATGACTTTTCCATTTGCTGTCGCATACTGACCTCTTGTTGCTCGTACCGCTTCATTTGCACGAGTATGTTCTCCTGACTTTCCACCATACACTTGGTTCGTCACGGTATCGACCATATGATCAGATAACCCCATTTGAACATACGCATAGTTACGGGCAGCTATTGCCTGTGCCTTTAAGGCTTCTAAATGCCAAGAAGCAGGCATTTCCTTAGGCACAACCCCTTGGATATAATCCTCGATATCAAGTGTATTAAACAACGTAAGTCGACTAGCTCCAGGCTCAACTTTTAAAGATCCACGATATTCAACTGTATTGAAATTTGAACCTTGTTGAATCGAGGAAACCGTCGTGAAATTCTGCTCAACGGAAACTAATTCTTGAAGTTCAAATCCTCTATTTGAGGTGAAATCTCGTCCATTGACTCGTGCCGTTACTTGGTTAGGAGTGTGACGGAATTGAACTTCTCCAGAAAATGAAACCTCTTTCTGATTATCAACGTTTAACAAACGATAGGGTCCGGTCGTTTTGACATTGAAATTAATAGAAGGAACAAGCTTCACTTTGACGGGTGTTGCGTAGTCTCTAACCGTATTTGCTTGACCTTCAAGAGGGTTTGCTAGTATAAGTAGAGGCAGGAATAAGATAAGAAGTAAACGTTTCATCATCACATAGCCCCTTATTTTGATTGTTGTTCTTTCTTTAATTGTTCCACTTGTGCTTCAAGCTTCTTCACACGATCTTCTAGGTCAGTAATGCGGTTCTTAATGGGTGAAATTTGGTTCACAACCCAATCCACACTCGCCACTACGGGTCCTGAATTAGCTAGAGATGGAGTGGAGAAGGTAAATAATCCTGCTGAAAGAATAAGAATGGAACTTACGATGGTAAGACGCTTTTTCATTTCAATTTAAACCTCCTAAATAGATTACTATCATTATAACAGACTCTATTTGTAGATTGATAGATACCTATAGTTGGAAGTCAAATCTTTTATCTTATGTATCTTTTTAAAAGGAAAAAAGTAAAAAATTGTGGATTTCTCATAATATAGCAACCACAATTCGCTACTTTATGCTATAATCCTCTAGTGTGTGTGAAGTAGTATTTTTTTATACCTAATTGTTTTCTGATTTTTTTTGAACTAAAAAATATATCCAAATGATGATTTAATCAATAACTTTGATTTAATATGGAAAAGGTATAACTGAGGAGGGTCAATATGATTGGATTGGCGCTAGCTATTTGTTTCTTAGTCACCATCGCGATTACACCATTAGTTAGAAGATTAGCGATAAAAATAGGTGCAACAGACAAGCCAAATCATCGAAAAGTACATCAAAAAGTAATGGCACGTTTAGGCGGCCTCGCGATATATATCGGTTTTTTAGTTGGTTTTGTTATTCTACAGCCAGAAAGCCCTTATACGGTCTATATCTTAATCGGAAGTCTTGTTATTATTTTGACCGGATTTCTAGATGATATGCTTGAGCTTCCGGCAAAGTGGAAATTGCTTGGTCAAATTCTTGCAGCATCTGTGGTGATTTACGGTGGCGTACAAGTCGAATTTATTAACTTGCCTTTTGATGGACGCCTTGAACTTGGATGGTTCAGTATTCCATTAACACTTTTATGGATTATTGGAATTACCAATGCGATTAATTTAATTGATGGATTAGATGGGTTAGCAGCAGGAGTGTCTTCTATCGTTATTCTAACGATTTCAACGTTAGCGATTATCCAAGGAGATATGTTTGTTGCAGCACTAGGGACGATTCTTTTAGGAAGCACGTTAGGCTTCTTATTTCACAATTTCAACCCAGCAAAGATTTTTATGGGGGATACTGGAGCTCTTTTCTTAGGGTACATGATCTCTGTTATTTCTTTACTAGGTTTTAAAAATGTAACAGTCTTTTCTTTGTTAATACCGGTTATTATTTTAGCCGTTCCGATTTCAGATACATTCTTTGCGATCATTCGTCGTTGGGTTAATAAAAAACCTCTTTCTGCAGCAGACAAGTCTCATCTACATCATTGTTTGCTACAACTTGGTTTCTCCCATAAAAAGACCGTATTAATCATCTATGCCATGAGTGCATTCTTTGGCTTAGCTGCGATTATGCTAACGATGTCTACTTTATGGATTTCA
>CABYSN010000072.1 GCA_902521645.1 Planctomycetota bacterium | reverse complement strand
CTGATCTTCGGAGTTCTATGCGCCTTGATCGGCCTTGTGGGTGATTTGAGTGCGAGTGCGCTCAAACGAGATGCAGGCATCAAGGACTCGGGCTCTCTTCTGCCCGGCCTCGGAGGACTGGTCGACACGCTCGACAGCCTGCTGCTGGTCGGTCCCATCGCCTGGCTCATGCTCGGTTGAGACCGAACTCGCTCGCCGCACCCTGCCGTTGATGCCGCTCGAGATGATTCTTTCATTCGGCCTGAAACCGACGCAAACCCATCGTGGACTGTGTTAGACTCGGGGGCTACCAAATGGAGGTCCCAATGGGTCTTACAGACCAGCTTCTGACGCTTTACCGAGTTGACAGCCAGGTTCGCGGACTGCGCACCAGAGTTGAGAACGCTCAACGGTACCTGAACGTACAGAACAGACAACTCGAGCAGCTCACCACCGAACATTCCGAAATGGAATTGAAGGTCCGCCACAAGGAGGCCGGAAACGGAACCCTTGAAGTGGAACGAGACACGCTTCAGGAACGGATCGACAAACTTCGTGACGAACTCAATTCCTGCACCACCAGCAAGCAGTACTCGGCCGTCCAGGACGAAATGAAATCGCTCAAGGAGAAGGTCGAGGAACTGGAGACCGAAATTCTCGAGACGATGGAGACGCTCGAGGTGGATCAGGAGGCGTTGGCCGACATCGAGAATCGCCAGGCGGAACGTGCCACGCTCAAGCAGCAAGCCGAGAAGGACCTCGAACAGAGAACCGAAGACGTGTCGGTTCGACTGAGCGAACTGGAGAAGGAAAGAGATTGCGCTGCCGCGGTTCTTCCTGAGAAGGCACTCCTGATATTCGACCGGGTCGCCGACATGAATGAAGGTGAGACCGTCGCGGAGATCCGGGAAGTCAACCGAAAGCACCGTGAATACGTCTGTGGTGCATGCAACATGGAACTTCCATTCAACTCGGTCGTGCTTCTCACCAACAACGCCGAACAGATCGTCCAGTGCGTCGGTTGCGAAAGAATCCTCTACATCGAGGAAGCACTGAAGACCGAACTGGCGAAATGACCGGGACCGGTCCGTCGCTCAGGCGTATCCGATCGCTTCGAGATCATCTTCATCCAGACCGAAATGATGCCCGATCTCGTGCAGGATGGTGATCCGGATCTCCTTCATGAGGAGTTCCTCGATCGAACCGCCCTCAGCCATCTGGGATTTCGCCAGAAGGACAATGCCACGACGGAATATCGTGATCGTTTCAGGCTCGGTGAACGAATCCTCGACGGAGCGTTCCAGCATTCCAATCCCGGAATAGACCCCGCAAAGTTCATCAGCCTGTTCCGAGGAGAGGCCAAGCTCCGAAAGCAGGAGATCCGAGGGATGATCCTCGACGATCAGGGGCGTCTCCTGCAGAAGCAGCTGAACGGTGTAGGGAAGCTCGGCGATCTGGGCCTCGACCAGCGCATCGAATTGTTCTCGACCAGGCTCATCCATGAAAGATCACTCCTCGAAGGCACCCACGAGTTCGCCAATCGACGAGCATCCCTGGGATCGAACCCAGCGGGCAAGTCCCTTGTTGATTCGACGCGGGCATGAGGGATCGACGAACAATCCGGTGCCCACCCCCACCGCCGTGGCGCCGGCGAGAATCATCTCCGCGGCATCACGCCAGTCAAGCACGCCGCCAAGTCCGATGATCGGGATGCCGGCATCACGTGCGACATGGCGCGACACGTCGTTGACCAGTCGCACCGCGAGCGGGTGGATCCCCGGACCGCTCATCCCCTTGCGAGGCCTGCCGAGTCGGCTCTTGCGCGTGCGGACGTCGATGCTCATGACTTCCAGCGTGTTCACGAACGTGAGCCCGTCCGCACCCGCATCGATCGCCCCCGCCGCAAGATGAACCAGGGAGTCGGTGTTGGGCGGAAGCTTGACGAAGAGCTTGGTGGTCTTCAGCACGCTTCGTACCGCGGCCACGTGCTCTCGAAGGGTCTCGACGCTCGAGCTGGCGAGTCGTCCGTTGTCGCAATTCGGACAGGAGACGTTCATTTCGACGATGGGCATGCCTTCGATCGATTCGAAGGCCCCCGCGACCGCGACGTAGTCATCGACGGAAAAACCTGCGATCGACCCGATCACGGTGGTCGGCAGAGTCGCGATCGCCTCTCGTTTCGATGCGAGGAATCGATCGACACCCATGTTCGCCAGGCCCACGGCATTGACCATCCCCCCCTTGACGTCGAAGACCCGCATCGGGGCATTCCCGTCCCGAGCGAGGGGCGTGATCGACTTGGTGGTGACCGCGCCGATTCTGGAGAGATCCAGAGCCACCGACATCTCATCGAGATATCCGCAGGTCCCTGCGGCCAGAACAATGGGGCTCGCCATATCGCAGCCGGCGAGGGTCACTTTCAATGCGGAAGAGGGAACCTTCATGTCCGAAGGGTACCTCGACGGTCGGGTGTGCGCATGCTTTCGAGTCGTTATCATGTTCAATCGAAAGCAAGGAGCTCCCGATGACAGATGCAGCCGCCGAACTCGCCCAGAGAATCGAACGATTCGAGCACATGGCTCAGGCCGATTCAGACAACGAGATGGCCCATTTCTCGCTTGGAAACGCATACGTCCAGGCGAGCCGTCACGCCGAAGCTGCGAAATCATTCGAAGAATGCATCAGGATCAACCCCGAGATGTCCAAGGCATGGCAGCTGTGCGGCCAGTCGATGATCGCAGCCGGCTGGGAGGACAAGGCCGTCGAAGTTCTCGAGAAGGGCCACGAAGTGGCGGCGTCGAAGGGCGATCTCATGCCCCGCAAGGCGATCGAGGAAGCTCTGATCTCCATCGGCCGGAAGGTCCCTGAACTCAGCCAGGACGCGGATGAGGCCGCCGAAAGGCTGAGAGCGTCCGGAACATTCGTCTGCTCACGCACGGGGCGACCGGGCAACAAGATGGAACATCCACCGTTCCGTGGTCCCATCGGAGCCTGGATCAGTGAGCACATCGCCCAAGAGACCTGGATGGAGTGGATCGGTCAGGGTACGAAGGTCATCAACGAGCTTCGACTGGATCTCTCACGTGAAGAGGACCAGAAGACCTACGATCAACACATGCACGAGTACCTGGGACTGGACGAGGAAACCCTCTCCGGACTGTCCTGAAGCAACGTCAGATCCCGACTCGTCGGTGATAGACGTACCATTCAAGCACCAGCAGCATCAGGCCGATGCCAAGCAGCCACGGCCACAGCGAGATGAAACGACGACCGCTCGAGCGGACGCCTTGAACCTCGTTCACGCTGAAATCGATCACCTCACGCGAACCGATGCTGCTTTCGGTCCCGTCAAGCAGATTCACCGCGACGAGCGCCTCCCCTTCGCGGCCTCCCGGTTCGACCCAGGTCACCTCGTGAAGACCGGTACGACTGACCGGCCCCCAACTCAGCAGGCCGTCAGGATCGAGCATCGGAACGACCTCGGTCTCATCGGGAAGCCTCACTCTGGGATCGGTGGAACCTGCCGGCAGCAGCAGTGAAATCACCTGACCGGGACGAAGCCCCTTGTCGGTTCGGAGTCCGCCGGATGTGGCGAGGTGATCGAGTGCATTGGGAATGAAGTTCGCGAAACCACGCTGATGCCACCAGGTCGAATCGAGAGGGTCGAAGGCGACCCAGAGCAGATCGATGGAGCGCCTGTTGATCTCCACGATGGCCGGCCCTTCGGTGGACTCGGCAAGGACCGCCACGTCGGGGCCGGGTTGGACCTTGGGCATCTTCCAGATGAAGAGGTCGTCGAGGGTCACGAAACGAAAGATGGGATGCTCGTCACGGGCGGAACGGACGAAGGCCTTCTCCACGTCTCCGAATTTGATGAGCTCGGGAAGACCATTCAGCGATCCGAAGATCAGATAACGGCCGGGCCGGAAGACGTCGGGAGACCAGTTCACCATCACGACGACGTCCCACTGTTCGGTCGTCGATTCGATCGCCGAGAGGTAGGACTCCGGGGAGAACAGATCGAGAGAGGCCAGAGGCATGCCCTCGAGCAGACTCTGAAGAACGAAGACATCACCCGAGCCCACCAGAGCGACTCTCAGACTGCGTGGAGCCGGCACCGTCAGACGAGCGGCGTCGTCGGACGCCAGTGCGTCGCGATGCAACAGCGCCACTTCGATGATCGCCTCGCGGGGTTGATTGAACGGAATGAAGGAGATCCGTTCACGCCCGGGTTCCACCTCACCCGTGACCGGATCCGAGGTGGCTGCGGGAATGGCCAGCGGTTCCGGAGTGACCGAGCGAGGACGTCCGTCGACACGCAGTTCGACGTCGACCTGGACCTCGACGGGACCGCTGTTCTCGACCACGACGAAGACCTGCATCGAATCGGGTTGATCCCACGGACGTTCGGCAGCCAGCTGAGTGATGGCGAGGTTGTCGGGAGTCGTCGTTCCGACGACCGTGTATCGAACGAACTCGGACTGACCCAACGCCAGATCCTCGAGATCCTTGATCCGTCCATCGGAATACAGTTCGAAGACGGCGGGTTTCGTCTGAGACCCCTCCGCGCCGCGCGACTCGGGGTCCACCGACATCGCGAAGGCCCGCGAAAGATCGAGCGCATCACCGATCATCGTCGTCTCATCGGAGGGCTTGATTCCGCGAACCGCCTGAATGGCCTGGCTCCTTGAATCGGTGAACGGAGTACGCACTTCCGCGCCGTCGGCGAAGGAGAGAACCATGATCATCTCGGATCCGGTCGAAAACAGACCTCCACCATGCAACTTCTCGATACGAGCGATGGCGGATTCCTTGGCCACATCGAGACGTGAGCGTCCCCCCTCCTCGTCGGTCGCGTTCATTGAAGCGGAATTGTCGATCGCGATCACCGTACGACCGGTTCTCGATCCATCGCCTTCGAACTGTGGCTGAGCGAGGGAAAGCACGAGGAGGAGCAGGATCAGGAGCTGGAGAAGCAGAAGAAGATTGAAACGCAGCCGCTGAAAGGGTGCATTGGCACGCAGGTCCTCGACCGAGCGCGTCCAGAGCAGCGTGCTCGGGATGGAACGCTGCGTGCGTCGTAATTTCAGAAAGTAGAGCGCGACCAGTGGCGGTACGAGCACCAGAGCCAGAATCACGCCTGTCAACGGAGTCAACCATGTCATCGGAGCAGCCCCCTGCGACGAAAGTACTCCATGAGCAGGACATCGAGATCGGTGCTGCTGTCGACCA
>CABYSN010000071.1 GCA_902521645.1 Planctomycetota bacterium | reverse complement strand
CGTGGTGTTTCCTTCAGCTTCGAGTGCCTGAAGAATGGGAAGATCGGGATCAAGCAGACCGCCTTCGGGGTAGCCGACGGCACTGTCGGGGCCGTACACCGGGTTGACCGCACGATGGCAGAAATGACAGTTGATGCCGTCGTAGTCGTCGCCATCGAAATCATCGATCAGACCATCATCGGATTTCCCGTTCAGCCAGCCTCGCGGGGCATGGCATCTGATGCAGGTCTCACCGCCATTGGTCGCATCCTGATTCGCAATTGAAAGTGCGGCGTGCCACACGGGGTCACGGGCCGATTGGCCCATCATGCTGACCACCCAGGTGTCATAGGGCGCGGTCTCCGCATTGAAATCGGAATGGCAGTAGGTGCAGTTGGTGGAGCTCAGCAGGGGCTTGAACTCGATGTAGTCCGTGTTCGGCTGGGTTCCGGGGCCGAAGAAGGCGGCGGTCTCGGTCTGCAGCTGAATCTGCTCGGTCTCATCTCCGCTCGCAATGAGCATTCCCGTGGTCAGGGTGGTCATGATGCCGCAGGCGATCACCCATCGTCCGAATCGAAACCTCGTGCTCTGGTTGATTCGAAAGGGTGTCATGGTCTTTGTATTTCGTCCATTTCACACGATGCATGAAGGTGCATGACAAGAAAGGTCCTTTCGAAGCTCAAATGAGCTTGAAATTCCCTTGACGGTCCTGAGGGCGGATCTTTTAGGTCCTCAAAGGCCCTCTGAGGTGGGGTGAGGGCCTCCCTAGAGGGTAGATCAGCGGGCGCGAAGGTCAAGCATGCGTTTGAGAAGTTATTGGAGGCCTCATGGATTCCTGAAACGCACTCCATGAGGATTCCAGAGTCCGATAGACTGTGCCCTATGAGCATTTCCTTCGGATCATCCGCGATGACTGGGGCCGTCCCGAAAGGGGGGCCTGGGGGCTTCGGTCGGGTTTCTCGGGCGATTTTCCATGGCGGACTGCTCGCAGCTTTGTCCGCGCTGTTCGCGGGGTGTGGAGGAGGGGTTGCGTCGACTCCCGGCGCCACGCTCGGGCTTACTGGACTTGAATACGAGGTCTGTTTCGAGGAAGTGATTCAAATCGCCTCCGATTCCGGAATGCCTGCGCTCGTCAGGGATCGAGTCGGTGGACTTGTCGAGACGTCACCTCGTCTCTGTGGGTCCATCTTCGAACCCTGGCGACAGGACAATGCGGATTTCAATCAGACGCTGGAGAACACCGTCGCCCTGCAGAGACGCCGAGCCCGATTCGAGTTCGTTCCAGCCAGTTTCGTCGCGCCGCCGATTTCAGATCCCAGCGTGCTTGGCGGCGCACCCTTGCCTGGTTCCACCGGTGACGATCTCTTCGACATGCGTTCCTATGACGGTCCGCTTGAGCTTCGGGTCTGGGTGTACATCGAAAGGGCGTTCACGCCCGGCCTTCGAAGCGGAACGTGGTCACGGTCCCAGCTTTCATTCAGCAGCGACCCATTGGCTCCCGATCGATTGACATTGGAATCCGGGGCCACGGTGGATCTGAGTCGGTGGACTCCATTGCGACGTGATACCGCCTACGAGCGTCGACTGGTCGAGATGATCCGGACCCGTCTCCTGAAATTGCCCCAGGCCTCGTCTGCCGAAGGGTCGATCAAGCCATCTTGATTCTCGGGTCCACCCAGCTGTAGAGCACGTCGACTGCGAGATTGAAGAGCACCAGCAAGGTCGAATAGACCAGCACCACGCCCATGATCAGTGTGAGATCCTTGGAGAGGACGCCTTCCACGAAGTGCTGCCCTATGCCAGGCACGCTGAAGACCTTCTCCACCACGAACGAGCCAGTCAGCGCGATGGCCGCCGCGGGTCCGAGGTAGCTGAGCACTGGAAGAAATGCGTTCTTCAAGGCATGACGCATCGCGATCGAGCGATCGCCGAGACCCTTGGCTCTCGCGGTTCTGATGTGGTCCGTCGCCATCTGTTCGAGCATTCCGAATCGAACCAGTCTCGAGATGTAGGCGGCGAATGGGAGTGACAGCGTGATTGCAGGAAGGACCAGATCGATCGGTCGTCCCCAGTCCGCGATCGGAAACCATTTCAACCATGCTCCGAAGAGGATCAACAGAAACGTCCCGACCACGAAGGATGGAAGACTTATGCCGATCAGCGCGATCGATTGCGTGCCCAGATCCGAAGCGGAGTTCGGACGCAGGCCACCCACGATTCCCGAGCCGAGACCCAGCAATGTGGCGATCAATATGGCACTGAAACCAAGTTCGATCGAGACCGGCATGCCTGTCAGGAGTATTTCATTGACGGACAGGTCCGGTTGTTTCAGGCTGGGCCCGAGATCGAAGGGTTCCTGCGCCTCTCCCAGCAGCCATGAAATCCCCGTCGCATCTCCCAGATACGAGAAATAGAAGCTGACGGGATCGTCGAGGTTGTATTGTTTCTTCATCGCCTCCACCACTTCGGGTGGAGGGCGCCTGCCGTCGGGATTGTCCAGTGGGTTTCCGGGGATCAACCATGCCAGCACGAACGTTATCGTGTACACCGCGAGTACGATGAAAGGCAGTTGGATCAGTCTTCGAGCAATGAGCGAGATCATGACAGTTCGCATGGTACACCCGGCACGATTCGGTGATGTCCTCTTCAGGAGACTCGATTCGTGAGAACCCGACGAGTCCTCGGTGATCTGCTGGTGCACTCCCAGTTGTTCATCGCGTTTTCCGGCGCCTGTTTCGTCTGCGCCTTCTCCCTGCTCCTGGTGGGTCGTTTTCCGCCACCGATCCTCGTTCTGGCAGCGTTCTGCGGAATTCTCGCGATACATCTCATCGACAGCGTGCGAAGCGCGAGTCGTGAGGACACGATCAGTCAACCTCGTCGCGCGAAGCTCTATCGGGCGTGGCGCATCCCCGCGCTCGTCATCAGTGTCGTCCTGCTGACTCTGACCGGCGTCATCCTGTTTCTCGTGGGTGCTCCGGTCTGGGTCCTCGGAGGGTTCGGTGTGCTTGGGTTGCTGGCCGCGAGTTACGTCCTGCCTGTTCTTGCATGTTTCCGGGAAAGCGGGCCATCCTCTCTGAAGGACTTCGCGCGTCTCAAGCCCATCCTGATTTCATCCGCCTGGATCACGGGAGCCCTTCTGGTGGTCTTCGCCCAGCCGTCCGCTTTCGAGGACCTGTCCGGGACGGTCTCGATCCCGGCTCTGGTGCTCACGAGCTTTCCGCTGCTCCTGCTCGATTCAGTCTGGCTGGATCATCGCGATCGACGTGCGGACGAGTCCTATGCGCGCCGGACATTCGCGGTGCGGATGTCGCGATCCGGCTTCAGGGCGCTCTGTCTGATTCTCTACCCGATCCCGTTGTTTGGCATGCTCTTTCAGACGACCGGACTCGATGGATTCATCATCGGAGGACTGTCCGGAGCGTTTCTTCTGATCGTTCGCGATGCGGATCAGATCGGATCTGAATCTCTGCGGGTCGTCCTTGCGGGTCTCTGGCGAGTCACGAGTCTTTGCGGTCTTCTTCTGTGCCTGGGGTGATTCTCTCCAGTGCCCAGTAGTTCTGTTCCAGTCGCGGATGTCGTGAGATCCCTTTGAGCCTTCTCGGATCGTACATGTAGGTCGTGCTGTAGTGGTACATCGGAAGGATCGGCATGGCCTCCTGCACGAGGATGCGCTCCGCCTCATGGAGGAGTTTCAGTCTTTTGGACGGCGACAGTTCGCGGGCAGCTCTTTCGAGAAGATCGTCATAGTTCTCATCCTTGAACTTGCGATCGTTGTTTCCGTTTTCACTCTGGGAGAGTTCCAGAAACGTCATCGGATCTCCATAGTCCCCGTACCAGCCGCCTCGAGCGACCATGAACGAGCCCTTGGACAGATCCTCGCGATAGGCCTTGGTGTCCTTGGCTCGAAGTGTCGATTCGATCCCGAGGTGCGTTCCCCACATGTCCCGCATGGTCAATGCCATGTCCCTGTATCTGGGCATCTGCAGCGTGTAGAGGAGGTCGATGCTCGGGAATCTTTCCCCCCGCTTCGTTTTCAACGTACCCATCTCCATCTCGATCCTCCCACCCCGCGGCGCTCAATTCTGTTCGAGCCGCCTCCGGATCGAAAGAGAGTCCTTCAGGCGTGGCGTAGCCTGCGATCGAATCCGGAGGCACGAGTGTCTTCGCGACGACCTCGCCGGTCCGAAGCACGAGGTCCACGATTCGCCTCTTGTCGATCGCCATTGCCAGCGCACGTCGAACCCGTGCATCCGCAAGTGGATTGGGTCGTCCGTCGACCAAGGTCGGCCGGCAATTGAAGCTGAAGAAGAACGTGCCAAATGCAGGGACTGGATGGACGTTTCGTCGTTCATCGGCGTCCGGCTCCGGCAGAGCGGCCAGAATCTCATCGAAGTCACGATCCTCCCGCAGCTCCTTTCGGATGCGTTCGTCGTGCCTTTCGAGATAGTTCGCGACTTGTGCGGTCATTTCCGACTTGTATTCAGCCTGGACATCGATCACCCAGTCGATCGTTCCCGCTTCGAAGGCGAGGATGGAGGTGTTCGGATCTCCGATGATCTTGATGTCTATCGACTCGCTGGCGACCGCATCCTTGTTCCAGTAGTACGGATTCAACTCGAGTCGGATGTCCCGCTTGAAGCGTCTTCGCTCCAGCGTGTAGGGCCCGTTGCACACCAGATTTTCTGGCTTGGTCCAGTCGTGGTCCTGTCGGAGCAGGCCACTGGAGGATTCGATCCTGCTGAAGGCGTCGATGGTGGAGGGGTGTACCGGCGAGAAGACTCCGAACGCGCAGAGGTCCAGAAAGTATGCAAGCGGTTCCGTCAATCTGACTTCAAGAGTCCGGTCATCGATGGCTTTGATGCCCACCGTCTCGTCGAAGCGTCGCATGCTCTCCTCGAAGAGTGTCTCCGCTTCGGCCTGAGACTGCCCTTCGGAAACGGCATAGGCATTGGTTGCGGCGGCTCTTTCACGAAAGAAGTCCGCGGCGCCATCGATCACGAAGAACATGCTGGAATAGTCGGCTGCGAGATCGGGCAGAATGCCTCTCTGCCAGCCTTTCACGAAATCGCCCGCGGTGACCTTGTCGCCATTGCTCCATCTGGCATCCGCTCTGAGTCGGAAGGTCCAAAGACGTCCGTCATCCGAGGTGGTCCAGCTTTCCGCGACAGCGGGTACGACGCTCCCGTCCGTTCCATCGATCCGCACCAGACCCTCGTAAAGCGATCGTGCCAGTCTGAGGTCCTGCATGTAGCTCATGCGCTGCGGATCG
>CABYSN010000070.1 GCA_902521645.1 Planctomycetota bacterium | reverse complement strand
ACCCTTTGTGACATCTGGGCGCGAGCGATGCGCGCTCGTGGAGAAGACGTCTTCTTTCTGACGGGAACCGACGAACATGGCGTCAAGGTCGAAAAGTCGGCACGTGAAAGAGGGATCGAGCCCCAGGAACTGGCGGATGAAAACGCCGCGGAATTCCGCAAGGTGATGGATCTGTTCGGACTGACCTACGACGATTTCATCAGAACCACCCAGCAGCGACACGTGATCCAGGTCCAGCACGCGGTGAAGAGGTTGCTTGACTCCGGAGACGTCTACCTCGGCGAATTCGAGGGCTGGTACGACGAGGGGCAGGAGGAGTACCACACCGAGATCAAGGCGAAGGAGCTGGACTACAAGTCGCCGATCTCGCAGAAGCCGCTGGTGCGAGCCACTCAGACCAACTACTTCTTCCGCTTGAGTGCCTATCAGGAACGCCTTGAGAAGCTCTTCGAGGAGCGACCTGATTTCGTCAAACCTCGAGCCAGACGGAATGAGGTTCTGGGAAGACTGCGAAGCGGACTGCAGGACGTTCCGATCACCAGGACGAATTTCGAATGGGGCATCCCGTTTCCCGGAGACGAAGAGCACGTGATCTACGTGTGGATCGACGCCTTGATGAACTATGCCACCGGGGTCGGCATGTGCGAAACACCTCGAGGAGAGCGATCCAGATTCTGGCCGGCGGACTACCACGTGATCGGCAAGGAGATCCTCTGGTTCCATGCCGTGATCTGGCCTGCCGTTCTGATGGCACTCGATTTCGAGCAACCCGGCTGCATCTACGCCCACTCGTTCTGGATCAGCGAGGGACAGAAGATGTCGAAGTCACTCGGAAACTTCATCGACCTGGAACAACTGCAGGACTACATGGATTCCTACGGACAGGATGCACTTCGCTATTTTCTGGCGACTCAGGGACCGTTGGGTGCCACTGATTCGGACTTCTCGAGGACCCAGTTCCATGAAACCTACACGACCGACCTGGTCAACACGATCGGCAACTGTGCCAGCCGGACATCGGCGATGATCGGAAAATACTGCGACGGACGATGCCCGGAGGATTCCGGAAGCAACACCGACGATGACATTTCATGGAAGGAATTCACCAATGAACGGGTGGAGTCGTCTCTCAAGGCCATGGAGGATTTCGATCTTTCGGGTTCGATCGGGGAGGCGATGAGGATCGTGCGCCAGGTCGACAACTTCATCAACGAAACCGAACCATTCAAACTGGCGAAGAATCCGGAAGCACATGAACGGGTGAACGACATCCTCTATCGATGCGCGGAAGCCATCAGGATCGCATGCTGCCTCCTGGAATCGGTGATGCCGTCTCGAATGGAATCGTTGAGAGAGGCCTGGAATCTTGGAGAGGCGAGCGGGGACATCCGAGAGGAATGCCGATGGGGCGCACTCGAATCAGGCACGATCATCGAGAAGGTCGCACTCTTCCCGAGAGTCGAACCGATTGAAACGACCGGATGATTCAGCGACTGAAGAAGGCGTGAAACGACTTCACTCGGAAGTGTCCTCCGAATCCTTCTTCTTGTCGTCCCCTTCGAGAAGATCTCCGATCCCCTTGCCGATTCCCTTCAAGGTGTCGGAAATGTCCTTGGCACCGGATGACTTGCCGATGTCGGAGATGGACTTCACGACATTCTGAAGGCCCTTGCCTCCATCGAACTGGACGTTGCCGAAGTCGAAGGATGTGAGATTCGTCAGTCCGCCTTCGATTCCCTGCATCATGATTCCCGGAATCTGCGCTGGTGCGGCCTTGATGACGGCATCCACCACCGACTGGACGACGATGGCCATGAGCTGATCGAGATCCGCCCCGTTCTGCTTCTTCCCGATGTCGTTGATGATGATCTGGCTGATTGAAACGGTCGAAGGAGCTGTCGCGGATGACAGAGGCTCCACCGCGACCGTGACCTTCACGTCGGTCACCTTGAGCACGTCGATGACGAACTTCCGAGAGGACTCGGAAGATGCCTTGTCCTTGGCATCCTCCTCCGTGGTGGTGTCGGAGGATTTCTTGACGTTGCCGAGGATCTTGCTGACATTGCTCCCCCCGAGTCTTTGAATGAATTCAACCTGGAGTCCGTCGAGGGCGATCTGCTGCACCTCGATGACATCGCCCAGAAGCGTGGAGAGATTGACGTCGAGGACCCCTTCCGAAAGATCGAGGAAATCACCATCGAAACCCTCGGGATTGGCGACGGCGAGACCGTCGATCGTCGAGTGGCCCGAGAAAAGCCCGATGCTGATGGAGTCCAGTGACGTGTCGACTCCGAGGGTGCTGGAACCCGCGCTGGTGATCGCCGACTTGGCGATCGAATTGATGAAGAACATCACCACGAGAATCAGGATGACGATGATCGCCAGAACGGCGAAGGAACCTCGGATGAGCAATTTCTTCATGGGGACTCCAGTCAAGGGAGAATGATGTCGAGGACTCCGGCGAGACCAACGACGCAGGATAGAACACCATTGAGCGTGAAAAATGTCAACGCCATCTTCGAGGTCCCCCACCGGTGAACCGTCAGGTGTTCGACCAGAAGCAGAGCCGCCATCATGCCGGCGGCAAGAAACATCAGACCTCCGAACTGAGGGACGATCCACACCACGGTGATCAAGGACAGAATCGAGGCAAGATGCATGATTCTCGAAACAGCGAGGGCTCCCGACACGCCAAGGGAACTTGGCATGGACCGAAGCCCGTCACGCGCGTCGACTTCGACATCCTGCAGGGCGTAGATCA
Source organism: Planctomycetota bacterium (assembly GCA_902521645.1). Lineage (GTDB taxonomy): Bacteria > Planctomycetota > Phycisphaerae > Phycisphaerales > SM1A02 > UBA8087. Next base: position 2,513 of record CABYSN010000070.1, on the reverse strand, counting down.
CATCGAATCCAGCGACCCAGAACAGGACCATCAGAGCCAGAAACCAGATCGCGGAGGAATCGGCCAAAGCCGACGGGTCGATGGCGATCGCAGCCGCAAGAGGGCTGAGCGCCAGACTCGATCCCAGCCAGACATGGCAGAACTGGGTGAATCTCTTCGCGAGTCCGTACAGCGAGATCCAGAGGATGACGGGCGCCCCCAGCCAGAGAGGCCACCAGTTGGCGAACAACACCCCGAATGAGGTGCATACGAGAAGAAAAAGGACCGCTGTGAGAACCCATGCGATTCCGTCCTGATTCGAAGACAATGGGACGCGTCCCATCTACCATGGGTCGCATTCTACGTGAGATCACCACATGGACCCGAAAACATCAGAACATCGGTCTCCTGCGAAATCGGAGCAAAGAGCGAACCCACTGGCGGTCTTCTGCGTGCTCTTGATCGTCTTTCTTTCCATTCTTCTGGGCGTCTTCGGTCCTCGGATATCCGATTATCGACGAGGCCAGTATGTCTCCGGAGAACCGGTGGTCGATCTTCTTCGAGTCGTCCCCACCGTCTATTTTCGAGAACGTCAGGAGGTGCTCAGAAGCATCAGGCGTTCCGGACGCGTACCCTCTTCGAGAGACCCGCTGGAGCTCGAAGCGGCGCTGCTCGACCGATTCGCTTCGATCGATCCATCTTTCCTCCCCGAGTCGAGTTCCTTTGCGGTCGTCGGGATCAACGACGAGGTCGACCTCGCCGCGGTTCGAGGTGGAGGCGATGATCTCGAGTCGGCATTCGCCGCCTTCTATCTCGCCCCCGAGGAGACGTCCGACGTCGATGGAGGTGTTCTGCTTCTGGTCCGGCGCCTGAACGCTCCGGGAGGAAGTCTCCATCTTCGTGATGAATTCGGAACACCGAAACTGATCGATGACGGCTTCATGCACAGGCACCGGATCGATGGCTTGCAGTCGCAACTGGATCTCGTCTTCTGGATCCTCGATGGATTCTTCTACGTGCTTGCCACTGACGACGAGGATCTTCTGGATCGATTCATGGAATCACTTGACATGAATCCCGTCATTGAAGACCCGATTTCGAGTGTCTGAGTCCGATCATCTTCTGTTACCTCTTTTTCAGTGGCGGCAAATCGATAAGGTATGGATGTCACACATGGAGTCCTCACGCATGAGAATGAACGGTTCGCCATTCCGTCACCCACTCGCCTTCCCGGGGGCATCTGTTCTATTCCTTGCGTGCTCCATGATGTGCACGGATCTCGCATGGTCCCAGAACGCTCTCCAGAATGATCTGAGTGGTTCCGGCGGGAATGCTTTGGACAACAACCTCCAGATCAATTCATCCGGTCAGCGGATGCGTGGCAACATCAGGAACTACCAGCAGGACTATCGACTCGGGAATCTCGGGGTGACCGGAGGCCTTGCCGGGGGCCGGAATTTTCGTGGCGACGTCGGGTACACCGGTGCCGATGACTTTCGTGGAGCACTGGGGAGCGATGACATCTTCAGCGAGCTTCAGGGTTCCGCGCTGTCTCAGATTCAATTCGTCAAGTCCGGCTTCGCAAACGAGACGTATCTGAACGCTTCCGGACTGGGGATGTTCGAATATCGTCGGGACTACACCCCGGCGGAGGACATCTACAACTCGTTCCAGGGGAGCAGGATCAATCAGGATCGAATCAGGCTCGATCGCACCTATGCGACTTCCTCCTCCAACAATCTCTACGACACAGCGGTGGCTCCGAATTCGATCCGCTTCATCCAGGTCCGGGATGTCAGTGGTGAAACGGTCCCAGTAGTGATCGAATCCAATGGTTTGCAGGGCGTCTATCAGAGGCGACTCTTCTTTCCACGCGTCGATTACGGATCATTGGACACCTATCAGCGCGCGTCACTCATGGGCAGCCTCTCCCGTGGCGAGATCACATCCGATGAGGTCGGCTCTCCATACATCTCACCCTTGAGCAGCGTTCCCACCGAATTGCTTTTGAATCCTGATTTCGGAAATCCCGAACCCGCGGAAGCACCCGGTATCCGGGGTGGTTCGAGTCTCGATGCCTATCAGAAGGCCATTCGACAGATGATCAATCTCTACTCCGATCGTGATGATGTCACACTTGGCGTCGATCCCGTCCTGCTCGAGGAGATTCGAAATGATCTGGACAGACTGCGCCGCGTCGCGATGGAGATCGATCCGTTCGACGTCAATTCCAGGAATTTCGATCTCGACGCCTACATCGAGAGCCTTGAGCAAGACGAGAATTCGACGACCGAGACCGAGCCTGAGGAACCTGAGAACGAGACGGAAGAGGAACGGGAAGAGCGTCTCGAGCGCGAGGAACGTGCGTTGTTCATCGAACGTTCCCTCGAGATGATTCGAAATGGCGGTTCGATCGATTCCTTCCTCGAAGGTCAGCAGGGGCGTATCCGCACGCTCATGGAGAAGGGCGAGGTGCTCCTCCGTCGAGGTTCCTTCTTCGATGCCGAACAGCGCTTTGACGAGATTCTTGCCAT
>CABYSN010000069.1 GCA_902521645.1 Planctomycetota bacterium | reverse complement strand
TTCCACGATTCGAGCGATGTAGGCGGGATCAGGCTGTGTCATGTCTTTTCCATGCGGATGAAGGCCTCCACCTTAGCCTGACTTCGGGTCCAGTGAGAACTCCTCTCCGGATCCGGGCAGTGCCGTCGACCGATCAACCGGCCTACACTTCCAGAGCCCGGAAATGACGATACGAACGGCATGAAAGCACAGGGCGCCCGAGCGCCCCCCGAAAGGACATCCAACAGATGAGGAAGCATGATGACTGAGCAAGGATGCGTCGTGGTGATAGGCGGCGGTGGCGGCATCGGACGAGCACTTCTGGAGCGGCTCTCAAGAGAGAACAGACCGTGCGTCGTCGCCAGTCGGGACGGAGGGAATCACGGCGGCCTGAACGTCGAATGCGAAGTCTGCGACGCCAGATCGTGCGAGCAGGTGGACGCTCTCATGAAAGGCGCGACGGAACGACATGGCTCGGTTTCGGGGCTGGTCAATCTTGCAGGTTCGATCATCCTCAAACCGGCGCATCTGATCAGTGAGGATGAATGGAACGAGACGATCGCCACCAATCTGACCACCGCTTTCGCGACCATTCGAGCGGCAGGAAAGCACATGCGAAGAGGAGGCAGCGTCGTTCTCGTCTCCACCGTGGCAGCCGCCACAGGCCTGCCCAACCATGAAGCGATCGCCGCTGCCAAGGCAGGCGTCGAAGGTCTGGCACGAAGTGCCGCGGCGACCTACGCCGCACGAAAGCTTCGATGCAACGTCGTGGCCCCGGGACTCGTGGACACGCCTCTGGCAGAACGGATCACGAAATCCGAGAAGACCCTCGAGCATTCACGAAAGATGCACCCACTGGGCAGAATCGGCGAACCCGGGGATGTGGCATCGGGGATAGAATTCCTGCTTTCCGACCGGAGTGACTGGATGACCGGGCAGGTGCTCGGAATCGACGGCGGACTTGGAAGCACGCGAGCTGGAGCGGTCTGATGAAGGCATCCCGACCATGGATGAGCAAGATCCTGATTGCAGCAGGACTGTACAACCTCATCTACGGCGGTTGGGTCGTGCTCTTCCCTCGATCGGCGTTCGAGATGCTCGGAATGGAGATTCCTCGCTACGTCTTTCTCTGGCAATGCATCGGAATGATCGTCGGCGTCTACGGGGTGGGGTACCTCGCGGCGGCGCGCGACCCTCTTCGACACTGGCCGATCGTTCTGGTGGGATTTCTGGGAAAGATCTTCGGACCGATCGGATTCATGCAGACGGTGCTGACAGGTGACATCCCCTGGGGATTCGGAATCATGATCATCTTCAACGATCTGATCTGGTGGATTCCATTCGCAGGAATTCTTCTGGCGGCCCTGCGTAGACACCGGAACAGGATGCTTTCGTGACCGAGTGGCTCGATGATGCCTTGCTGATCACCCAACTGGCGAGCACCCTGCCGCTGGTGGGCCTCATATGGATCATTCAATGCGTGCACTACCCGCTCTTTTCAGAGGTCGGTGACGAGAATTTCATCGCCTACCAGACCAAGCACATGAACCGGATCGGACCTCTTGTCGGGCCACTGATGCTGGCCGAAGCGCTGAGCGCATGCGGCCTGGTCATGATGACACCGGAGGATCCGTGGGCTCTCGCGGGCATCGGTCTGTTGATTCTCATCTGGGCCTCCACCGCGGCCATGCAGATCCCCTGTCATCGAATTCTGACGAAGGGCTTCGAGCAGCGGGCGCACCGAAGACTGGTGGGAAGCAACTGGATCCGGACCGTGGCCTGGACCGCTCGAGGGGTGATCGCGGTGGTGATGATCCAGGCAGCCTGAGGGATCTCGAGAGAAAGCCATGCGCCTGCGCTATTCTCTTCTGAAACCCGGACCCATCGGCATGCCAGGAGCCCAGATGAACAACGAAGAGATCAACATCGAATCCGTCCTCGCAGAAGATCGAGTCTTCGAGCCGCCACCCGGCTGCTCCGAGACATTGGGGGGTGCGTTCATCCCGTCGATGGAGGCCTATGAGACGGCATGGCGTCGATCGATCGAGGATCCCGAGGGCTACTGGGGTGAGGTCGCGAATGAATTCGAATGGTCCACTCCGTTCACGGAGGTCCTGGATTGGAAGTGCCCGGATGCACGATGGTTCGTCGGAGGAAGGACCAACATCACCGACAACTGCGTGGACCGACAGGTCAGAGATGGCCATGGAGATGACGTCGCGATCATCTGGGAAGGCGAACCCGTCGAAGACGGCGGACCCGAGATCATCAAGCTGACCTACCGGGACCTTCAACGTGAGACGGCACGCTTCGGAAACGTCTTGAAGTCGCTGGGCGTCGAAAAAGGGGACGTCGTCACCATCTACATGGGGATGGTTCCGGAAGTCGCGATCGCCATGCTCGCATGCGCACGCATCGGCGCCGCGCATTCGGTCATCTTCGGGGGATTCAGCGCCTCGGCGATCGTCGACCGCGTGAATGACGCCGACTCCAAGGTGATTCTCACCTGCGACGGTTCATGGCGTCGCGGCTCGGTGGTCCCCCTCAAGGACAACGTCGATGAAGCATGCAGGGATCTCCCCGGTGTACAGAGCGTGGTGACGCTTCGGCGCTGCAACAACGAAATCACGATGCACGCTCCGCGAGACAGGGACTGGCATGAAATGGTCTCGGCCGCCGACGAGGAATGCCCCTGCGAACCGATGGATTCGGAAGCCCTGCTCTTTCTCCTCTACACCTCCGGATCGACCGGAAAACCGAAGGGGATCGTTCATACCACCGGCGGATACATGGTCTACACCGCGCACACGGCGAGAAACACCTTCAATCTCCGCCCCGACGAGGAACAGGTCTACTGGTGCACCGCCGATGTCGGCTGGATCACCGGACACAGCTACATCGTCTACGGATGCCTTCCCAACAGGGTTCCGACGGTGATGTACGAAGGTGCGCCGAACTTCCCGGCGGAGGACCGCTTCTGGGACATCTGCGAAAGACATGCGGTGACTCAGTTCTACACGGCACCGACGGCCATTCGCGCCTTCATGAAATGGGGGGACGAACATGTCCAACGACATGACCTGTCCAGACTCAAGGTGCTCGGCACGGTCGGAGAACCCATCAACCCTGAAGCCTGGATGTGGTACCACCGCACCATCGGTGGCGAACGATGCCCCATCGTCGACACCTGGTGGCAGACCGAGACGGGCGGACACATGATCACACCGCATCCGGCGGCCACCCCCACCGTTCCCGGATCATGCACGCTCCCCGCGATGGGCATCGATGCCGCGATCGTGGACGAGAACGGCGAGGAACTTCCAAACGGCACCGGTGGCCTGCTGGTGATTCGCAAACCATGGCCGTCGATGCTCCGAGGGATTCACGGCGACCGGGAGCGCTATCTCGAGACCTACTGGTCGAGGGTCGAAGGGATGTACACCGCAGGCGACGGCGCACGCCGCGATGAACGAGGGTACTTCTGGATCATGGGCAGGATCGACGACGTGATCAATGTCTCGGGTCATCGACTCGGCACGATGGAGGTGGAGAGCGCACTGGTCGCGCACGACACCGTGGTCGAAGCCGCGGTGGTGGACATGCCGCACGAGATCAAGGGTTCGGGCATCGCCGCCTTCGTGACGCTCGCATCCGGCACCGTCGAGGATGATGCGCTCGTCGAGGAACTCCGTCGCCATGTCGGGCAGGAGATCGGCGCGATCGCGAAACCCGACATGATCAGGTTCACCCATGCACTTCCAAAGACCCGGTCGGGCAAGATCATGAGACGACTTCTCCGGGACATCGCAGCGGGCAGGGATTCCAATCAGGACACGACGACTCTCGAGGACGCCTCGATCATGGACAAGTTGCGCGGCAACGAGGAGTCCTGAGTCCGCCCGGGAGCGTTCGTCGCGAAGATCACCGGTTGCGCATGAAATCCGCCACGTGCGCGAAACGTGCGTCCAGGAAGACCCTGACTTCGCCCTCTATGCCACACTCATCCATGGCCGAAGCCATGCATGAGAGCCATTGGTCACGCTCCCGCTCGCCGATGGGGAATGGTGCGTGACGCATCCGCAGTCTCGGATGACCGTGCTTCTCGACGTAGTACTGGGGACCACCCAGCCAGCCACAGAGAAACAGGAAGAACTTCTCGCGACTCTCGGTGAGATCCGGTGGATGGAGATCGCGAAGAACCTGATACGACTCGTCACGATCCATGTGGTCATAGAAGAGATCGGCAAGGCGACGAACGGGCTCTTCGCCACCCATCACGACGAAGGGCGTTCTCTGCGCATCGAAGGTCATGATTCGACGACCTCATCGAGGGGTGCGGATGACGAAGGCGTCGAATCATTGGAAAGCGTGGCCAGAACGACACCGACCACGATCAGGACGAAAGCGGCGATGCGGAGAAAGGAAGGCGCGCGAACCGTGTAACCCACCAGTCCGAAGGTGTCCGCGGTCAATGAACCGAAGACCTGGCCGGCGACGAAGAACGCCACCAGCAGTCCGGCTCCGAGGATCGGCGCGGCACTGAGCTGGACGACCACGATGCCGGCACCGATGGCGCCCGCACAGTACGCCCACCATGGCGCACCCCGAAAGGATGCCAGCGAGGGAAATCCTCTCCAGATCACGAACAGAACCAGCGTCAGCAGGCAGACGTTCACGAATCCGTTCATGAATCCAGCCTGGAAACGGTCACCGAGCTGCACGCCCATGCGGGCGTTCATCCCAGCCTGGAAGGGTTGGAGCGCGCCGAAGAGAAAGACCAGAAACATGAGGAATATTTTCATGGCGAGAGCCTACCTGATCGAAGTGACGGGTTCGATCAGACGGAGAAATATCTCGCCTGGGGATGGTGCACCACCAGCGCACTGGTCGATTGCTCCGGATCGATCTGCCAGTTCTCGGTCAGGCGACAACCGATGCGGCCCGGATCAAGCAATCTGAAGAGCTTCTCCTGATCACTCATCTCGGGGCACGCGGGATATCCGAAGGAATAGCGACTTCCTCGATACTTCTGGGTGAAGAGCTCGCGAATCCGTGGAGAATCCTCACCTCCGATACCGAGTTCGGCCCTCATGCGCTTGTGCCAGAGTTCCGCCAGTCCTTCCGCGCATTCCACGCCGAATCCATGAAGGAAGAGGTACTCCTGATATTCGTCGTCCTCGAAAAGCTTGCGGGCCATCTCGCTCAGATGGGGCCCCATCGTGACGCAATGAAAACCGATGACGTCTCGAACACCGGAATCCACGGACTTGAAGAAGTCGCTGATGCAGAGTCGATTCTTCCTCGACTGACGCGGGAAGGTGAAGCGCTCGGCGATGCGTTGAGGCGATTCAGGATCGTAGACGAGCAATTCCTCCCCATCGGACTGGCATTCGAACCAGCCGTAGACCACCGCGGGTCGGGCGAT
>CABYSN010000068.1 GCA_902521645.1 Planctomycetota bacterium | reverse complement strand
CTGCGTATAATCGTTTATAAAAGTCATCACCTGTTGGTAGAAAGTCGACTTCACTATATCTCGTCTCTTGAATATGTCTTGTTGCTTCTTTTCTCTGCTGTCGTAGCCCCAATTTAAAGTCAATCCGCAACCATATAATAACAGCGGCAACCACTAAGAGGGTAATAATCCATCCATTCATAGCATAACCTTCTTTCTACAAGTGTCCTTTTATAGAAGTTCCTTTTAATCAGCCGGATGTAGCTTTATAAATAAGCAGCTGCTTCTTGCTTCGTGAAAAAATAATACAAGCTACCTTTTGCTCTCCTTTTTATAGCATGTACCATTAAAGAGCAGTTCATTAAAAAAAATTCTAAAAAATGAATGACCATTCATTCAAGGTGTGCTATACTAATTTTAATTCAAAAAAACGTCAAATCGAACAGCTAGAATGAAATTTGTTAAGACGAAAGGGGTCGTGGGTATGGAAGCGTTAACATGGGTTAACTTACTAGTGTTCCTATTAGTAACTGGTTATGCGGTCTATTTATTTCTTACTCTAATCAAAACGAGATATGAGTACATTAAGCTTGGGAAAAAAGCGGAATTTGATCATACAATGAAAGAGCGCTTTGATGCGATTTGGGTCAACGTTTTTGCTCAAAAGAAATTAATGAAGGACAAAAAGAGTGGCATTATCCATATTATGTTTTTCTACGGATTTCTAATGGTCCAGCTTGGTGCAATCGACTTAATTTGGAAGGGGCTGGCAATCGGTTCTCATCTTCCACTTGGTCCTGTGTATCCAATCTTTACGCTGTTCCAAGAATTCGTTGTTGTTATGATTTTGATTGCGGTCGTGTGGGCATTTCACCGCCGTTACATTGAAAAATTAGTCCGCCTTAAGCGCGGTTGGAAGTCAGGTCTTGTTCTTGTTTTCATCGGGGGACTGATGACTTCAAAGTTATTAGCAAAAGGGATGGAAATGATTTGGTTAGATAAATCACTTAGTGGATATGAGCCAATCGCTTCAGGGATTGCAGCTGTATTCAGCTTTGTATCACCAGCCGTTGCTGGCGGATTATTCTTTGTTTTCTGGTGGATGCACTTGTTGTTCTTACTCACATTCCTTGTGTATGTTCCACAATCTAAGCATGCGCATTTAATTGCTGGTCCAGTAAATGTATTCCTTGGACGTACACATAAAGTAGGACAATTATCTTCTATTAATTTTGAAGATGAAAGCCAAGAAGTATTTGGTGTGAATAAAATTGAAGACTTTAATCAAAAGGAACTAATGGATTTATATGCCTGTGTGGAGTGTGGACGCTGTACGAATATGTGTCCAGCATCTGGGACAGGAAAAATGTTATCTCCAATGGATCTTATCGTAAAAATGCGTGACCATTTAACAGAAAAAGGTGCTGCAGTTACATCCAAATCAGCGTGGTTACCAGAGTTTGCCTTTTCTAATACAAAAGCAAACCAACTTGCGATGCAAGGAGCGGGTGGTCAGGAAGCTGCTGCTGGATATGATGTGAGCTTAATTGGTGACGTTATTACAGAAGAAGAAATTTGGGCCTGTACAACGTGTCGTAACTGTGAAGATCAATGTCCAGTTATGAATGAACACGTAGATAAAATCATTGACCTTCGTCGTTACCTTGTTTTAACGGAAGGGAAAATGGATGCGGATGCTCAGCGTGCGATGACAAACATCGAACGTCAAGGAAATCCTTGGGGGATTAGCCGTAAAGAGCGTGAAGACTGGCGTTTAGGTCGTGAAGACATTCATGTACCAACTGTAAAAGAAATGGAGAAAAAAGGGGAAGAATTTGAATATCTATTCTTCGCTGGATCCATGGGTTCGTATGACAAGCGTAGTCAAAAGATTGCTCAGTCATTTGCGAAAGTAATGAACGAGGCTGGCGTAACGTTTGCGATCATCGGTAATAAAGAGAAGAACTCTGGAGATACACCAAGACGTCTTGGGAATGAGTTTTTATTCCAAGAGCTTGCTACAGGAAATATTGAGTTATTCCAAAAGCATAACGTGAAAAAGATCGTGACGATCGATCCACATGCTTACAATACGTTTAAAAATGAATACCCTGATTTCGGTCTTGAAGGAGTCGAGGTTTATCACCATACAGAACTTCTAGCTAAGCTTCTTGAAGAAGGTAGAATCAAGCCGAAGTATGAAGTCAATGAAACGATTGTCTATCATGATTCCTGTTACCTTGGTCGCTACAACGAAGTATACGAACCACCGCGTGATATCTTAAGAGCGATACCAGGTGTGAAAATCGTTGAGATGGAACGTAACCGTGAAAAGGGAATGTGCTGTGGCGCGGGCGGCGGTATGATGTGGATGGAAGAAGATACAGGTCAGCGTGTAAATGTGGCTCGTACAGAACAAGCGCTTGAGGTGAAACCATCTGTCATTGGTAGTGGTTGTCCATATTGCTTAACGATGTTAAGTGATGGTACAAAAGCAAAAGAAGTAGAAGAAGATGTTCAAACACTTGACTTGGTTGAAATTTTAGAAAAATCTTTAATTAAGCAGGAAAAAGAACTTGTACACTAGAATAAAAAAGAAAAGGTTTTCATAATATGACATCAAGCCCACTTCTGTTTTAGGAGCAGGGCTTGATGTTTATCTGAAACCTGAGCGAGCGTTCAGTCGGCAATTCAAGTGATTAAATAAAGAGAGGCAGTGAGGGGAATGAGATCAGTTATTGTAAGTGGTGCGAGAACGCCTTTTGCTAAATTCGGTGGGGCTTTAAGTAGTTTGAGCGCATCAGAGCTTGGTGGAGTAGCGATTAAGGAAGCGTTAAATCGCGCTAGTTGGCCAATGGATCAAGTAGATGAATTAATTCTTGGAAATGTGCTCCAAGCTGGGCAAGGGCAAATTCCATCACGGCAAGCGGCTCATTCAGCTGGCCTTCCATGGAGCGTAAAAACGGAAACGATTAATAAAGTGTGCGCATCAGGGATGCGAAGCGTTACACTCGCCGATCAAGCGATTCGTTTAGGAGAAGCAGAAGTCGTCGTTGCGGGTGGAATGGAATCTATGAGCAATGCGCCTTATTATCTCCCGAAAGCTAGATGGGGCGCCCGGATGGGGAATAGCCCTATGATTGATGGACTTGTTCATGATGGATTAACGTGCTCCTTCCGAGATGTGCATATGGGCACATATGGGAGTGACGTTGCCCGTGAACTTAATATAACGAGAGAAAAACAAGACGAATGGGCCTATAAAAGTCACCAAAAAGCGATCGAAGCGATCGAATCTGGCAAACTAGCAGATGAAATGGTTGGAGTACCTGTACCACAACGCAAAGGCGAGCCCCTTTTCGTTGAGAAAGACGAAGCACCGCGTAAAGACACATCTGTTGAAACGCTAACGAAACTTAAACCAGTTTTTTCTAAGGATGGAACAATCACGGCTGGAAATGCTCCGGGGGTTAATGATGGTGCAGCGGCTCTTTTATTAATGTCAGAAGATAAAGCGAAAGAAGCCGGTGTTACCCCTCTTGCGACCATTGTAGCTCATACTGCACTTGCGATCGCACCAGAGGACTTTCCGAAAACACCAGGATTGGTTATTAATCAGTTGCTCGAGAAGACGGGTTTAAGCGTAGATGATATTTCTCTATTTGAGATTAATGAAGCTTTTGCTGCTGTTGCGTTAGCGAGTCAACAGCTTGCGGGGTTAGACGAGGAGAAGATCAATGTAAATGGAGGCGCTGTAGCTCTAGGTCATCCAATTGGTGCAAGTGGAGCAAGAATTATCTTGACTCTAGCATATGAATTGCAAAGAAGAGGCGGTGGCCTAGGTATAGCAGCGATTTGTAGTGGTGGTGGGCAAGGTGACGCGATTTTAATAGAAGTGTAAGGGGAGATAGATAGTATGAATATAAACAAAGCAATGGTCATTGGCGCAGGTCAAATGGGATCTGGAATTGCACAAGTTCATGCAATGGCTGGAATCAGTGTAGTCCTACATGATTTAAAAGAGGAGTTTGTCGAGCGAGGACTTGCCTCCATTACGAAAAATCTAGCAAGACAAGTCGAGAAGAATCGTCTGACAGAAGCGGAAAAAACGGAAATTCTCGCACGTATTCAGCTTTCGACTGATTTAAAAAATGCAAATGATGTTGACATCGTGATTGAAGCAGCTGTCGAAAATATGAAAATTAAGTCTGAGCTTTTTGCTGAGCTTGACCAAATCACTCCTGCTCATGCGATTTTGGCGACAAATACGTCTTCACTTCCGATCACGGAAATCGCTGCAGCAACGAATCGACCTGAAAAAGTAATTGGAATGCACTTTATGAATCCCGTACCTGTGATGAAACTCGTTGAGATCATTCGAGGCCTAGCAACGGCAGATGACGTGTATGAAGTTGTGGAAGCGTTGTCAAGGAAATTAAGCAAAACACCAGTAGAAGTCAATGATTTCCCAGGCTTTGTGTCTAACCGAATTCTCATGCCGATGATTAACGAGGCGATCTATACCGTTTATGAAGGGGTTGCGACACCAGAAGCGGTCGATGAAGTGATGAAGCTAGGGATGAATCATCCAATGGGACCATTAACGCTTGCTGACTTTATCGGACTCGACACATGTCTATATATTATGGAAACGTTGCATGAAGGCTTTGGTGACGATAAGTACCGTCCATGTCCACTGCTACGCAAATATGTAAAAGCCGGTTGGCTAGGAAAGAAATCAGGACGTGGATTTTATCAGTACGAATAAAAAATTTACTAGCTAGAGAAGTTGTGCCGAGTTGGGTGAGCACCAATGAACGTACTTCTCATAAGGGAGTGCTTACGAAATAATTTTAACAACTCCCTAGTTTAACTTAAAGATGGAAGTCGCTTTGCTCATGGCTTCGAGTTGTTCCACTGGGAACAGCTCCTACTTCAAAGGGAGGTGCAAGTGATGAACTTGCGTTTTACAGATGAGCAAGAAATGATGAGAAAAATGGTTCGGGAATTCGGAGAAAAGGAAATTATTCCTTTTATTCCTGAGATGGAAGAGCATGAAACGTTTCCTAGGCCAATCCTTGAGAAGATGAGTCAACTGGGAATTATGGGTATCCCAATTCCGGAGAAATATGGTGGTTCAGAAATGGACTTCACTTCTTATATTATTGCCATTCATGAGTTGTCTAAAGTGAGTGCAACAGTAGGAGTGATTTTATCGGTTCATACATCGGTAGGGACCAATCCGATTCTTTATTTTGGATCGGAAGAACAAAAGCAAAAATACGTCCCTAAATTGGCAACGGGTCTTTTTCTGGGGGCATTCGGTTTAACAGAACCCGGCGCAGGATCAGATGCAGCAGGCTTAAAGACAACCGCAGTGAAAGATGGGGATGCCTACATTTTAAATGGTTCTAAAGTGTTCATTAC
>CABYSN010000067.1 GCA_902521645.1 Planctomycetota bacterium | reverse complement strand
AATCAACAATCCACACCTCCTGATTGTCCTTCTATCAACTTGTTAATTCATACACGGTCATCCATACGCTTCCATAGGAGTTCACCTAATCGGGATTGTATAACGATGTGAGTGATTTCATCCATTCCACTAATATTCTTATCCAACTTTTATTTTCTAGCAACTGTTATAGTTTTTACTATAACGGTTTTATTGACAGTCAAAAAGGAGTTACACAAGGTAACTCCTTAACAATCTATCTTATTTACCTTACTTACATTGACATCAGACCTGCTTGTTGTTTACCCGTCAAACCTAGCGTCTGAGCTGTTGAAGTATGAACTTCTTGCAAAAGTTCTGGATTTTCCATTAACGACATTCCATAAGAAGGAATCATTTCTTTAATCTTAGGCTCCCACTCTTTCACATGTTCAGGGAAGCACTTTGTTATGACTTCAAGCATAACGTGAACAGCAGTAGAGGCACCTGGAGACGCCCCGAGTAATGCTGCGATCGAACCATCAGCTGCACTTACCACTTCCGTACCAAATTGAAGCGTTCCTTTACCACCGGCTTCCGTATCTTTAATCACTTGTACCCGTTGGCCTGCTACAACTAAGTCCCAATCCTCGGATTTAGCGTTCGGGAAAAATTCGCGTAACTCTTCCATCCGCTTTTCTTTTGATAACATAACTTGATTGATCAAATATGTTGTTAACGAGAGGTTTTTTGCACCAGCCGCAAGCATAGTTAAAAGATTATCCGGTTTTACTGAAGTTAATAGATCAAAAACTGAACCGTATTTTAAAAATTTCGGTGTAAAGCCAGCAAATGGTCCAAATAACAACGATTTTTTATTATCGATAAATCTTGTATCTAAATGCGGAACCGACATTGGCGGAGCTCCAAGTTTAGCTTTTCCGTATACTTTTGCATGATGCTGCGCAACAATATCCGGATTATTGCATACCATAAATATACCGCTTACAGGGAAACCACCAATGTGTTTGCCCTCAGGAATACCTGATTTTTGCAATAAATGTAGGCTTCCTCCTCCGCCTCCAATAAAGACGAATTTAGCCGTATGTCGTTCGACCGTTCCGCTATCTAAATTCCTTACTTTCAATTCCCATAAGCCGTCACTAGTACGCTTAATATCATTAACACTATGTTTGTAGTTTATATCTACATTACTACTCTTCAATCGATCAAACATCATGCGCGTTAAAGCGCCAAAGTTGACATCGGTTCCAGAATCGATTTTGGTTGCCGCTATCGGTTCATCCGTTCCACGGTCACGCATCACAAGCGGAATCCATTCCTTTAATTTTTCTGGATCATCGGAAAATTCCATTCCTTCAAATAAAGGATTGTTTGACATCGCTTCAAAACGTTTCTTTAAAAATGATACATTCTGTTCCCCTTGTACTAAGCTCATATGAGGCAATGGCATGATAAAGTCCTCTGGGTTGCGAATCAAATTGCTATTAACGAGATAAGACCAAAATTGCATTGAAACTTGGAACTGTTCATTAATTTTAATAGCTTTGCTAATATCTACAGATCCATCTGGTTTTTCATCGGTGTAGTTAAGCTCGCAAAGGGCCGCATGCCCCGTTCCTGCATTGTTCCATTCATTTGAGCTTTCCTCACCTGCGTTTGAGAGCTTCTCAAAAACTGTAATTTTCCAGTCAGGTACTAATTCTTTCAGAAGTATCCCCAAAGTCGCACTCATGGCTCCAGCACCAATTAAGATAACGTCTGTTTTAGTTTGTCTGTTGCTCATTTTAACCTTCCTTATACCGTAAGTTTTGCAGAAAGGATGTAAGCGCTCCCTCTCAGGTGCACAACAAGCCAGAGCGCAGAAAATCATACATCTTTTCTGGATCAATATCAATTATAACCTGATATTAGTGTATCACTATGAGCAGTAGATTAAAAGTTTTATTTACTGTTATATGATAGTAATAAGCTATTTTAAAGCCATTTTCCACGTTCCTAAATTGCGCTGTACTCCTCTAAAATAACAGTAGGATGATAGGTATAGATCGATAAATTTGAATAATATGTCATTTAATCTTTTACTTCTACATCTCCGTTTTCACCTTCTAAAAAGTTCCCCTAAAAAAACGGCCGTAACTAGATTCATTCGTTACGGCCATTTTCACACATTAAATTTGACAAAGTATTACTCATTCGTACTTGGGTCGTTTAAATCTTTAATCAGCTTGATCCACTTCTGAAACTGACTTTTCTCGCCATTCCAACCGTTCTTGTTCTTCTATCTGCTTTTCGAGTTTCTCATCCCAGCGCTCGAGCCACGTATTCCATATACGCGCATAGAACATGTCCTGATCCTTATTGTACAATCGGAATTCAATACATGGCACCTCTTCGACCATTCGTTGTTCAAAGGTTAATACCTCACTTACAACCAATTGAAAACCGTTTTCGTCCAATCCATTTTCTCTATCAGAAATCACCTGTAAGAGTCGGTCTGAATTAGGAAGATCGTGATCCTTCGCATATCGATAAAGCGTCCATGCTTCGTTTACTTCAGGCACAGAAGCGGTCCTAACTGGCCAAAATTCATCATGGTCCGGACTATAAAGAAGCTCTGTCCACTCTTCTTCCATTTCTTCTTCAATGATACCTGTCTTCAGCTGCTCTTGGCCTTTTTTTGTCAGCTTATAGATTCCTTTTTCTGGATTGATTAAGCCTGTTCGTTGCATTTTTTCGATTAAATCAGCAATGAACAACTCCTCCACTAACAGCATTTCCGAAAGATTAGCTGCTCGGCGGATATCTGCTTCCTCAAAAGCGATCAGCATCATTTTCATAAGGATATCCATTTTCGAGCGTTTGACAGGCTTGAATTCCACATCAACTGTCACAACTGGTAAAAGCCATATGGACGACTCTTTGATTTCAACTGCCGGATTTTCAAGCAAGCTGGCCCTTAAACCTTTCGTCCATTTATCCATGCTGTATCACCTCTTTTAGCATCCGCAATCCATTTTGTTTCTTGGCCGCTTCTAATACATGTGTGTACATCTGCCTTGTGTCTCTTTGTCTAGCTCGCTCGGTAAACATCTTTGCGCTACCAATTAAGACAAGTAGCTCCCTCGCTCTCGACAAGGCGACATTAAGCCTACGATAGTCTTTTGCAAAGCCTATGTCATCTTGTTTATTATCGTGATTACGCACCATGCTTAGTAAAATAACATCCATTTCCATCCCCTGAAAACGGTCCACGGTCCCTGTGCGAATCGTTAAGTGTGGCAAGCGAAGCTCCTGCTGAATCATACGATCCAACCTTTTCACTTGTTCTCCGTAAAAACTGATAACTCCGATGCTCTTTTTCTCATCTGGATTCATTCTTCCTGCTTGTTTTGCCTCTTTTGCTGCTTCATTTAATTCTGTTAACATCGCACCTATCTTGGTTAATTCAGCCGAGTTGTAGAGACTTTTTCCACCTTTCATTCTTTCTTCAAAAAAGGCAGGCTCATTCGGCATATCTAACCATAATAGATGATTATTCCGCTTGATGAGCGGGGAGTCTAGAAAGTGATCTCGCTGTGAATCAGAATCAGTCAAGCCACATTGGAGCCTTTCGTTTTCCTGCTCGTAAAACGGAGTGATCGCTGCCATGATGTTTTCATGCATCCGGTACTGAATGGCAAGCATCGTCTTATTGCTTTTCGGCAAGTTTTTGAACAAGCGTTCAAACAGCGATTCTTTTAACAGCTTGTTTAACTCTTCTTTCCCTTCAAAGTCGCCACTTCCGTCCGCCATTTCCTGTAATGTCTCTTCTAGCGTATCATTTCCTAACAGAGGCGGTAGCTGATGATGATCGCCGACTAAAATAATCTTTTTCCCTTTTAACATGGGTAGGAGCAGCTCTGGCGGAGTTGCTTTGGAAACCTCATCAATAATGACGACATCAAACTCAGGATAACTGTCGATAAAGTCTTTTCGGGCTGAAGCCACACAAGTCGTTCCAATAACGTTGGCATGCTTCACATAAAGTTTCCGAATTTCATCTAAATCATGATCGTTTGCTTCTTCTAGCAGAGAAAGCCACTTCCCTTGAATAGACTGAAACAACGGAAGTCTCTTCTTTTCCTGCTTCAACGACTCCCTCTTTAACGAAAGACTGGCCAATTGTGTTAATACTTTTTCATGCTCTTGTTCCGGTTTTGTAGCCAAAATGTCCGTTAAGGGAATGCGCTCTTCTTCCTTTTCGTAGATCAATGTTTCCGCTTCTGATAGACGGTCCTCTATTTGACCGAGTTTCTGTTGCGCTTCCTCAAGCAATCTGATTTCTTTTTCTCGTTTAACACCATTTTCTTCAAACCGCTTCGTAACTTGCTCGACCTGCTCTTTCTTCTTCTGCAGTTCAAGCGATTTTACATTTTTTTGCTGAAGTATTTCCTTCGCGTTCGGAATAGTTTCCACTGAATTCATCATTTGTTCGTGTTTGTTTTGAAGAGATTCGAGTTCAGTTCTTTCCTCTTCTAACGTCCGTATCCATTTTTGATGCAAAATCTTATGATCTCGCTGCCTAGTGATAAGTTCCTCTAACAGATCTTGCTTCAGCAACTGAAATGCCTTTTGTGCCCTTTGTTTATAAGTGTCAAACGGTTTAAATCGTTGTTCTTTTTGTTTTATAAATTGTCTTCTTGCATATAATTCTTAAAGTGAGGTCACAAGCATCTGCGGGTAGATTGTTGAACCTTGTAATTTGCTTCTCAGTTCCGCTAAATATTGATCGATTTCTACAGCAGTGTATACAGAGGATTTTTTCATCGCACGCTGCTCTAGCTGGCCGGTTGAAATCCGTTGCTTTTGTAAAATTTGTTCAATATATGAAATCGCTTTGTTCAATTTTTCATGGTATTCGTTTAATTTTTTTAACTGGTTTATATCTTCACGAATGTCCTCGAGCTCTTCAAGTAATTGCTGTACCGTAACAGATCGCTTCATGTTTTGTTCAAGCATGATCCACCTTAAGCCATCTATTTGTTTAACGTTCGTTACTTTTGTCGCTAAACCATCCAACTGTTTGGTTAACTCAGACCATTTTTCAACTTCAGCAGTTGTTTGCTGGGTCGTTTGTTTTTTTTCAATCAGTTCACTCTCTGTTTCCGATAACGCAAGGCTGTTGTGCAACTGTTGAATCTCTTGTTGGTTTTCGTCCCACTCTTTTTGAATAGTGGCGCTGTCCGGTTCATCTCGAAGAAACACTTCATCTTTTTCAATAGAAACATTTAACAGGTAAAGAGACTAAGGCAAGGATTTAGGCATTTAGAAAACGGGCTAGCTGTGAATCCAGATTTAGAACGTCTTTTATTTGAAAATAAACCACCTGTGCGAGTACCGAAAAAACAAGTTTCGCTTAAATTCCACAATCGATTGAACGAGTTTCAGCAAGAGGCGGTAACAGGGGCTGTCTCTGCAGAAGATTTATACGTCATTCAAGGACCGCCTGGAACTGGAAAA
>CABYSN010000066.1 GCA_902521645.1 Planctomycetota bacterium | reverse complement strand
CAGAGCGTCAACGCGCACCTCTCCCAGGCCTACCGGGTCAAACCGACCGGCGATGACTTCATCATCTCAGGCGGCACCGAGGATGCCCTCCAATATGGTGTCATCAAGATCAACGCCACCGGAACCGTCCTGTGGTCGAGGAACTTCGGTGGCTCGAACGAGGATCACTGCTTCGGCATGGACCTCGGTGATGACGGTTCGATCTTTCTCGGCGGCCACACGCTTTCGGGAACCGCGAACTGGGACACCTACACGATGAAGCTCGACGACGACGGGAACCAGCTCTGGGAACGAAAGCAGGGCAATCCCCGCGGCTTCAACCCACAGTGGATCCACGATGAGACCTGGGGCATCAAGGCGACTCCGGATGGAGGCTGCGTGATCTCGGCCGGAACCGGAGATGAATACCCCTACTCCGATTGCAATGCGGGTGTCTGCTCCGATCAATGGGAGGCCTACGTCGTGAAGTTCGGTGCGACCGGCGAACTCGACTGGGAAGCGACCTACAGCGGCGGCCCCGGCGAGGACTGGGCGGCTGAAGACATCGATCTGACCAGTGATGGCGGTGCCATCGTCGCGGTCGACAATTCGCAGTTCGGATTTCTGAAACTCGCGACGTTCCTCGAACCGGACGGACTCGAAGGCGATCTGAATGGCGATGGGTGCGTCACCGGACAGGATCTTGCGATCATTCTGGCCGACTGGGGCACCTCGGGCAGCGATGCCGATTTGAATGATGACGGCATCGTCGGGGGCTCCGACCTTGCGATCGTCCTCTCCGTCTGGAACAGCTGTCTCTGAGCCATCCGTCCCGACACGGTGATGCTGAAACGCACTGATGGGGCCATGACCCACCGGACTCCCTATACTCGCTGGCCATGCTTTCAAGCACAGCCACAACCGACGCCATCGGATTTCCGATGATCCTGCTCTGGGCGGCCTTGATCGCGGTCGTGGGCGGCTTCGGAGTCCTGGCACCGTGGCTTGCCGCACGTGGTGGCCGGGAGCGTGCCATCGCCTACGGCAACAGCTTCGCAGGTGGCGTCCTTCTGGCAGCCGGACTCATTCATCTGCTTGCCGATGCGAACGACGGATTCAAGAGTGCCTATCCGGATCTGGACTACCCCGCAGCGTTCGCAGTCGCGACGCTCGCCTTCATTCTGGTGCTTGCCCTCGAGCGAGTGGTTCCCCGTGCGATGGCGGTCGGACGCGGAGAGGGAGACCTCGAAGCCGGTGCACTGGTCGGCGCAGGAGCCAACAGTGGATTCGCCCCCTACCTGCTGCTCTTGACCCTCTCGATCCACAGCCTCATCGCTGGCCTGACGCTTGGGATTTCAGCGCCCGCCGGTGCCACCGTCCTGCTGATCGCGATCCTCGCCCACAAGGGTGCTGCAGGGTTCGCGCTTGGTTCGATGTTCCGAGAAGCGGCGATCCCACCTCGCACACGCATTCCCGCTCTGCTGGTCTTCGTCGGAAGCACGCCGCTCGGCGTCATTCTGGGTGGTGCGGCGATCGACCTCTTCGGTTCGGGTGACGGTGCCACCGTCGCATGGTTCAAGGCAGTCGCCGCAGGAACCTTCCTCTATGTGGCAACCCTCGACATCGTCAGGGAGGAATTCTTCCCTGGAGGCACCAACCGAGGGCGCCGCCTGGTCTGGGCGCTTGTGGGTGCTGGGATCATGGCGCTGGTCGCAATCTGGACCTGAGATGCGAACCTGCCCCTCAGAGGGCGCGTATTCTCCAGAAACCTCGCTCACTCTCTTTAATCAGGCCCTTAGATGGATATTACTGACAATAGTTTGTCAGTAAGTGTTGACTTCGAAAGACAGCCAACTAAAATTCCGCTGGACGAGTTCCGAAAGGCGAAACGTGTTGTCATCCCCCAAAGACAAGCTGAAAAACACCTCTGAACCCAGACTTCGACCGGGATTCACCCTGGTCGAAGTGGTGGTGGTCGTAGGCATCATCGGCCTGCTCCTCTCACTGACCTTCCCCGCCCTGAGAAGCATTCGCCTCTCAGCCCTCAACACCGAGGATCTTTCCCAGATCAGGCAGATGGGGCTGGCCCATCGTGTCTACCAGCAGGTTCATTCCGATGCCTTCGTCGATGTCGGCCTGCCCCACGGTGGCTACGGTGATCGTGCCAGGAGCTTCACGGAAACGCTCGAGTCCTACTCCGGCGAAGCCATCATGAGATCTCCTCTCGATACCAGCGCCTACTGGGAGGCCGGACTTCAGGAGGATGGCGCCGAAGAACCGGTCGTTCGCCGCACCAGCTACGGAATGAACAACTACCTCTCGCGCAACTACTCACCGAAAGTCGCACTCGAGGGACCCGGAGCCGCCGCGGATCGGATGACCAGAATTCCACAACCGGACAAGGTCATCTGCTTCCTTCACATGACGCACTTCGGCGCCTACGCGGTGAGTGATCACCCCCACGTCGAGAGCTGGTCGTTCGGCCCCGAACCCTGGCGCCTTGCCAGCAATCAGGTCGCGATCTCAGCCTCCGAAGGCGAAACCAACATCAACGACCTTGCGGAATCCAACTACGGATTCCTCGATGGTTCGACCGACACGAGAACCTTCAGAGAGGTCTACGAGAGCGCTCAGACGAATCTCTTCGACCCGGAGGCGGACATCCCACTTTCCGGGGGTTGACCCTGCCAGATCAGGAACAAGAAGCATGCAAGAACGTCCCATCAAAGAATTCACCCACGCCATGCTGGCTGCAGGAGCCGTCGCGCTCTTCGCCGGCCAGGCGCTCGCTCAGCATGCTGGAGACATCGGCCTGCGCGCCACGGAAGGTCGACTCGAGGTGTACGGCCCCCTCGGTTCGGAGACCGATACGGACGGCGTCTTTCTTGCCAGGTTCGGTGACACCGGATTCGAGGGCTACACCCCGAACCCCGGCTTCGACGCACTGCCGGGTTCGTTCTCTCCGGGAAGAATCGGTTTCGACGCCCTTTCCGGACTGATGCGATGGGATCCGATCTCATCCTCGTGGCTCCCCCCCGTGGAGGTCGAAGAACGCCTGAGCATCTCCTTCATCACGCTTGAAATCGTGGTCGAGGATGAGCCGACCATGGGCTTCGATCTCGCCATCCAACCGGATGGCGGCTGGCATCGGCACATGAACTTCGAGCTGCTTTCGGGTGACTCCGGCACCCGTCTCGACGGCATCTACCGTTTCGATCTGACGCTCTATGCGACACAAGGACTCGAAAACAGCGAACCCTTCACCATCCTCTTCGATTACAACGCCGCTCAGGAAGATGTCGACGATGCGATCGATTCCATGTACGAAACCGAGACATGTCCCGGCGACTTCGATGGCAATGACGCGGTCGACGGCGGAGACCTTGCCACGCTCCTCGCGGAGTGGGGACAGAACGGTGCGACTTCGGACCTGTCCGGAGATGGCCTCGTCGGTGGCGAGGACCTCTCGATCCTTCTTGGCAGATGGGGCCCCTGCTCGCAATGAACCATTGTTTTTTCTCTGACCTTTTCCCAACCTTGTACGGTCACAAATGACCAGCTCTAACCAAATACAGGAGTAACGATGTTTTCTACTCAAACCCTCAGAAAGCCGGCAATGGCGCTGACACTTTCCACACTCGTGTGCTCGTTTGCGGTCGCAGATGAAGAGCACTACGACATCGGCATCTGGAACGACAACGGCACACTGATGACCGGTGGTTTCGATCATGACGATGAGACACTCGCGGTTCAGAACCTCAGAGTCTTCGAGGCTGAGTTCGGCGAAGACAAGCTCTTCCCCTTCAGCACGGATGAACCAGGTGTCGGTGGCGTCGCCGCGGACGCCGGCCTCATCGAAGGCAGCATCATCAACATGAACATCAGCGCCGGACTTGGCGTCTGGAACGGCAGCGGCTTCGATTACGGAACCGGCAACTCGATGGACATCGACTACGGCACCACGACGGTCAACACCCTTGTGGGTGGCACGCTCGACTTCCTTGTGACCGAGGATTTCGACCTCCATCCCATCTGGACCATCGGTTCAGGCGGTTCAGGAGCCTCCAACGGCGCCTACCTGGTGGAACTCACCGCAGCCATGGACGGTTACAACACGAGTGAATCCTTCTACGTGGTCTTCAACCTCGGTCTTGACGAAGAAGACTACGAAGCCTCCGTCGACTGGGTCAACGACAACATCATCCCGGCACCCGGCGTGCTTCCCGCACTGGGCCTGTTCGGACTCGCGCTTCGACGTCGTCGCGCCTGATCGACATCCTCGGATTTCGATGATTCAAGATCCTCCACCCCGCGTCACACGCGGGGTGGTTTTTTCATGCCCTCGTAAAAAAAGCTGAAGCCTCAGTGCTCGAGCACGTCGGCGACCGCGGCGCAGAGATGCTCCATGCGGTCCTCGTGGATACCAGCGACGTTGACACGCCCGCTGCGAACCAGATAGATGCCGTGCTTCTCACGAAGTCGATCGACTTCTTCGGGTGCGAGTCCGGTGAATGAGAACATCCCGTTCTGCGGGAGCAGAAACGAGAAGTCGTGGCCACGACCGGTGGTCTTCATCCTGTCGACGAATCCGGAACGCAAGGCATCGATGCGCGCACGCATGACGGCAAGTTCGTCATGCCACATCGAGGTCAGGCCCTGGTCACCGAGCACGGTCGAAACGATGGACGACCCGTGACGAGGTGGATTGCTGTAGCTGCATCGGACGATGCGCTTCAGCTGGCTCATGGAGGCGCTGGCCGCCGAGTCGTCAGCCGCGATCAGGGACATGCCGCCGACACGTTCTCCATAGAGCCCGAAGTTCTTGGAGAACGAACTGCAGACGATCGCTTCCTGATTCACACCCAGAATCTCATGCAGTCCGACCACATCCTCGCGAAGCCCGGCGCCGAAACCTTGATAGGCAAGATCGATCACCGGCAGAAGCCGGTGCGACGCGAGCGCACGAGCCAGTGCGACCCATTGTTCGCGGGTGGGATCGATCCCGGTCGGGTTGTGGCAGCAACCATGCAGGAGGACGGCATCCCCCGGCGCGGCTCTCCGGGTGAGATCATCGAGCATGGCATCGAAATCGAGCGAGGTCCGATCGGAGGCCAGATACCGATACGTCTCCGTGGGAATCCCTTCGGCCGCGAACACCTGGCCGTGATTCGCCCAGGTCGGATCGGGAAGCCACATCGTGATCGGCGAGAGTTGTGCGCCGAGAAACCCCGCCGCGACACGAAGCGCGCCCGTGCCTCCGGGGGTTTGAAGAATGGCGGTCCGCGATGACTCGACGATCGAACCGAAGATCAGTTCCCGAAGGTGGTCGCAGTATTCCGAAGAACCGCTCATCTGCAGATAGTGCTTGCTGTCCTCATCCTCGAAGATTCGACGTTCCGCCTCCTTCACGCAGGCTAGGATGGGCGTGTTTCCGGTGTGGTCCTTGTAGACCCCGAGAGTCAGATTCATCTTGTCGGGATTGGTGTCCGCCAGAAAGGCTTCGGTCAATCCCAGAATGGCGTCGGGCTGAGC
>CABYSN010000065.1 GCA_902521645.1 Planctomycetota bacterium | reverse complement strand
GCAGAAAGACATCTGTCCAGAAGATGACACCTGCATCTCCTGGTGCGAAATTGCGGGCGGTCACCATTTGATAGATGTGACCGCCAGCGTCCCCCCAGAGGAAAAGTGACGGCCCTGTGACCGCCGCAGCTCGAAAACCCAGGCCTTGCTTGAACGCCATCATTCCTACCACAGCGAAGCCGAGGCTGGCATAACCAACTTCATATTGAAACGGGCTGTTTTTCCAGCCGATGAACGAGGCTGCCATTTCCGCAAAGAACACGTGCAGGATGAAGTTGTAGAAAAAACCAAGCCCCATGCTGAACAACAGGAAGTAGGAAAAAAACGATTCAATGACGCGTCGTTTGTCGAGTGGCTTGTGTCTGAGTGACAGGTCGACAAGGGAACACAAGAAACCGGCAACCAAGAAGGTGAGTGTAAAGTTACCGAGTATGAACTCAATGAAATTTGCCATGCGCCATGTTCTCCAGAAGGTTGTTGGAAATTCGCATCGTGCATTCCTCTTGTGAGACATGACTTGAGAGAATCTGATTCGGTGCCGGACGCGACCACCGTGTCGCACCCTAGCTGAAGCCGGAGAACGCAGGCAAGGACCTCATGATTTCGGCCATTTCGCAGCTCCTCGAAAAGGCTCACACCACAGCGCTACGGTCATTCGGGAGCCATGACATGACCAACGGCAATGGTGAGCGAAATCGCAGACAGGGCATCCGGGCTGAGAGACTCGCCGAAAAACATCTCAAGTCGATCGGATACCGAACCTTGGGTCGAAACATCCTGGTGGGTGGCACGGAAATCGATCTGTTGATGCAGGACCGGCGCAAGCGACAACTCGTCGTGATCGAGGTCAAATCGAGTCGAGTCGGTGAACACGCTGCTCTGGGGGCATTGAATGCGAAGAAGCGAACTCGTATCGCGCGTGCCGTTCGAAGCCTTCACAGACTGGGCCTCGGCCTCGAACACGGCATTCGAGTCGAGGGAGTCCTCATCGACCTGAGCGAAAAGCCCCCGGGGATCAGGCACCTCGCATGATGCCACCGCCGGAGGAGATCAACCCTGCCAGTACCTTCTGAGGGCGAGCTGCATCAACTTGATCTCCATCTTGCGGATGTCGTCGTTGACCCAACGACGGCGCAGGGAGTTCAGATAGTTCGACTCCTCCATGTCGTAGGCGAAGGACTCGAGACGGTTTCGAATCAGAAGCTGGACATCGGAATCGAAGATCGATCGGGAGGGCGGCGTCTCATAGGCGAGAATGGAATACCAGGCCGTCGAGGAACGGCCCTCGACCGCTTCGGTGGCTTCGTCGATCCGAACGTCTTGAAGTGCGTCGCGCACGTTCTGAGCGAGATCGGTGATGCCGGAGACCGTCTCCTCCTCGAGTGTGAAGGTGCGCCAGACTCCGTCATCCTTGACCCCCAGCTCCTTGGCGACCGAAGTGAAGCCATTGCCATTGGCGAAGGCCTGCCTGGTGGATTCGATCTGCATGCCGTCACGAGAGTTGAGAAGAAGAATCCGACCGATGACGATCTTGCGAGGCGGTTGATACGTGGAGAGTTCCGCTTGATAGGCCTGTTCGACGTCTCTCCATGATACGATCGCTCGCGGTTCGACCTTCTGCCGAAGCAGCTGCCCCGCCAGTCCGAGCTTTCGTTGCTGCTCGAGATACTCCTCCATGTTCAGGCCGGTCTCATCGAGCAGACTTTGCTCGGCACCGAAGCTGGTGCCGCCCCTTTGCGCGGTGACCTCCTCCTTGAGGTCCGAAAGCCAGCCAAAGAGCCCCTCCTGCATCTGGGGGGTCATGTCGGATTCAGCCTCCGCGATCACCAGCTCACTGTTCACGAACTGGGTGAAGCGCTGTCTGACGATTTCGAGAATCGCGGCTCGAGTCTGTTCCGGGCTGCCCTGTCGACCTATGTTCAGCAGACGATCCTCGATGGGCACGAAGAACTCCGCGGCGAACACCGGACGACCATTGATCTGACCGATCAGACCATCAATCGGCCAACGCCGCCCCACTCGAACGCGTTCGTCGAATTCGATGTCACCGAGTTCGGCTCCCTCAGGTCCGATACCTGGGGCCGAGGCGATGATCTCCCGAGTGGTTTCGGAGACCTCGGTGTCCCCGACTTCGACCTCGCGTTTTTCGGTGGCGACCACCGGCAGTGCAGTGACCTCCTCTGGGACCTCCAAAACCAGCGCACCATCGACCTCGGAGCGGGTGGTGAAGTCCTCCAAGAGCACGTTTCGAGAGCCTTCGGGAATGGATTCGGATCCGGCGAAGCAGCCACAGAGCACGGCCGTGGCCGCGATGAGGGTGAAGGATGCGATATCGGTGAATTTCATCGGGTTCTCGAGCGTAATCTTGAGACGTGATGGCCTCGTGTTTGACTATACTGTTTTATCCAAGGCCCTAGTGCCATAGCGGGCATGCAAGCCCAGATTGGAGCTCGAAATGAGCGATCAGGACCCCACACCACGCATTCAGGTCGACAGCGACTGGAAAGCGGAAGCCCAAGCCGAAAAAGAGCGCCTCAGTCAGAAGGAAGCGGAACTCGAGGAAGCGAAGGGCCAGGAAGGCTCCGGAGCGCCAGGAGAGCTTCCTGCAGCTGATTTCAAGGGCCTGATCGGCCTGCTGGCCTCTCAGGCCATCATGGGGCTTGGTGCGTATACCGACCCGAAAACCGGTGGCGTCGTCATCGATCTGGTCGGAAGCAAGTTCGCGATCGATCTCCTGGACACCATCGAAGTCAAGACCAAAGGCAACCTCGATGAGGCCGAACAGACTGAATTGACCAACATTCTCACGGAACTGAGGACACGTTTCGTCCAAGTTGCCGATGTTGTTGCACAGCAGCAGGCTCAGGGCACCATGAGTCCGGATGCCGCGATCGACCCGGTTGCAAGCGGAGGGACGTCTGGGGTGATCGAAACCCCCTGAACCATCTGCTCATTGCATCCTTCTCGTTAAGAACTCCGTCCAGGAAACCCTCGAATGAATCGGCTCGTGACGTTTTACGGAACATCAATCGGCAAGAAGCTTGTCGTGGCGATCACCGGGCTGATCATGTACGGGTTCATCATAGGGCACATGCTGGGAAATCTGAAGGCCTTCGGAGGCGCGACGGCACTCGATCAGTACGCCGAAATGCTGCGTGAGATCGGGGCGCAATTCCTGGGCAACACCACCTTTCTGTGGATCGCACGAGTGACACTGATCGGGGCGGTGGTTCTCCATGTGGTCACGATCATCCAACTCGTGCAGCGCAATCGTGCGGGACAACCCACCCGCAAGATCAGACGCCGCAACGCCTCGACGCTTGCCGCCAAATGGATGGCCATCAGTGGCACGCTGATCCTGGTGTTCATCGTCATCCATCTGGCCCAGTTCACGTTCGGCTGGATCGACATCCATCAGACGGGGACGGAAGGATTCGTATACGGAGCGGTCTACAGCAACATCTGGGGTGCCTTCAATGTGTGGTGGGTCGCGCTCTTCTACATCGCCATGATGGCGATGGTCTGCATGCACGTCTACCACGGCGCGTGGAGCATGTGCCAGACCCTCGGCATCGACGCACCAGACCGAAACAATCTGATTCGAATGAGCTCGGCGGGGCTTGCGATCGTGCTCTTCGTGGGATTCTCGGCCGTACCGCTCGCGATGCTGACCAACGCGGTGCCTTCACCGGAGGAAAGCCTGAAGACGGAGTCCGTCACCAACGAGCAATCCGATGAAGCGGAGCGCACGCTTTCAGGAGACCTTGGATGATCGAACTCGACTCGAAGATTCCAGGCGGTCCCATCGAGGACAAGTGGCACACCCATCTCGAGCACGCCAATCTGGTGGGCCCTCGAAACCGGCCGTCCTATGACGTCATCGTGGTGGGCACCGGTCTGGCCGGCGCCAGTGCGGCCTCCTCCCTCGCGGCGCAGGGGTACAACGTCCACGTCCTGATCTTCCATGATTCACCCCGACGCGCGCATTCGATCGCCGCGCAGGGTGGCATCAACGCCTGCAAGAACTATCGCGAGGACGGCGACAGCACCTACCGCCTCTTCTACGACACCCAGAAGGGTGGCGACTTCCGCTCGAGGGAGGCGAACGTCTACCGACTGGCGCAGAATTCGACGGCCATCATCGATCAGTGCGTCGCCCAGGGCGTTCCCTTCGCGCGAGAATACGGCGGCATGCTCGCCAATCGTTCATTCGGAGGCGTTCTCGTCGAACGCACCTTCTACTGCCGAGGTCAGACCGGACAGCAACTTCTCCTCGGTGCCTATCAGGCCCTGGAGAAGGAGATCCAGCAAGGCAAGGTCAAACTGTATGCCAAGTCGGAGATGCTCGACATCGTCAAGATCGACGGCCGCGCCAGAGGCGTGATCTACAGGGACATGATCGACGGCTCAATCAAGTCGATCTCCGGTGAAGCGGTGGTGCTTGCGACAGGCGGATACGGTGCGGTCTACTACAACTCGACCAATGCGGTGAACTCGAACGCCACCGCGATCTGGAGAGCCCACCGACGCGGGGCGGCCTTCGCCAATCCATCCTTCGTCCAGATCCATCCCACCTGCATTCCAGTCAGCGGGGACCACCAGAGCAAGCTCACCCTGATGAGCGAATCACTGCGAAACGACGGACGGGTCTGGGTCCCGAAGAAGAAGGGCGACAAACGCTCTCCTGCCGACATCCCCGATGCCGAACGCTACTACTATTTGGAGGAAAGGTACCCCACATTCGGCAACCTCGTACCGCGAGACGTCGCCTCCAGAGCGGCGAAGGTCGTCTGTGACGAGGGCCTCGGTGCCGGGAGCACCGGATACTCCGTGTACCTCGATTTCAGGGATGCCATCGCTGAAAAGGGCGAACACGTGATCGCGGAGAAGTACGGAAACCTCTTCGACATGTACGAGGAGATCACCGGCGAATCGCCCTACAAGAATCCGTTCAGGATCTACCCAGCGGTCCACTACTGCATGGGCGGATTGTGGGTCGACTACAACCTTCAGACCACCATCCCCGGCCTGTACGCCGTCGGCGAAGCGAACTTCTCCGACCATGGCGCCAACAGGCTCGGAGCCTCCAGCCTGATGCAATGCCTGGCGGACGGCTACTTCATCCTGCCTCAGACCATCGGCGACGGACTTCAGCCCCTCTATCGCGACAAGGTCGGCACGGACCATCCCGAGTTCGCGAAATGCGAGCAGGAAGTCAAGGATCGCATCGATCGAGTCATGTCCGTGAAGGGCGACTCGACTCCACTCTCCATTCACAAGAGACTTGGGAAGGTCATCTGGGACAATTGCGGCATGAGTCGAAACGAAGAGGGCCTCTCAGGCGCACTTCGTGACATCGAAGCGCTTCAGGAGGAGTTCAACACCAACGTCAACATCGCCGGCAAGTCCGAGGACATCAACCAGGCGCTCGAGCGCGGGCTCAGACTGATGGACTTCCTGGAGATCGGACACCTCATGTGCCGTGACGCCCTCGTGCGAGATGAGAGCTGTGGATGCCATTTCCGTGAGGAACACCAGTCGGAGGATGGCGAAGTGCTGCGAAACGACGAGAAGTTCGGGCATGTCTCGGTCTGGGAATGGGAAAGCGAAGACCAGGAAGAGACCAGGCACGAGGAAAAGCTGGATTACGAGGTCATGCAACCCGCAACTCGGAGCTACAAGTGAGCACAACTGAGGCGAATCAGACGCCCAAGCACAATGCCACGATCTCGCTCAAGCTCCGCGTCTGGAGACAGGAGCGTGGCAGCGAGCAGGGTGATTTCGTGGGATACGAAGTGAACGACATCCCCGTCGACGCCTCGTTCCTCGAGATGCTCGACATCCTCAACGAACAGCTCAACAACCGCGGCGAGGATTCGA
>CABYSN010000064.1 GCA_902521645.1 Planctomycetota bacterium | reverse complement strand
CGGTGACGAGCGCCCGCGCTCTTGCACCCTGCAGCGGTGAATCAACGAAGAAATGATGGCCGTAGTCGCTGTCCGGATCGAGCACCACCCAGATCGCTTGCGGCACCAGCTCCTTCATTCTCGGTTCATGAAGAATCTTCGCGATGGTCCGGGCGCGTTCGAGCGCCGTTTCCGATCCGGGAATCACGTAGATGACTGGCCAGCGGCGACGAGGCGCTGCAAGTTCGTCATAGGCCTGGGGGAGAATCACGAAGGCACGATGGGCGGCCTCTCGAGCGTCTCGCCTGCGATCGTTCTGTGCGAGCAGGGGACTTGGAACCGTCACGATGTGAACATGAGCCTCGGAGTCGGGTGTTTCAACAGGGTCTCTTCGGGAGGCTTTGAATGTGATTTCGAGTGTGCGTGAGCCGTCCAATTCCAGCACGACTTCCGACACCTGACTTTTCAGGATTTCCGGATCCTGTCGGTCGAAGGTCCCGCCACCCAGCACGAGAGCCAGCTGCCCTCTGAAGCGTCCTGAAATCGACTCGAACGGCTCCGGGTAGGACGCCTGAGGTGCGCCCAGGGTGAGTGTGCCAGACACGACGACATCCTGCATTTGAGTCCGACTGAGTTCCCAGGCGATCACGGGGCCTGGTGCCAGAGGAAAAGGACCATCCGCGGGAAATTCGGGGTTCTGGTCCTTGTTTTCCTGCAGATAGAGCAGGATTCGAACGGCACCCTCCGATGAGTCCGACTGCGCGAGCAGTGAGCGCGTCTCTTGGTCGAATCGCACCTCGAGGGTTCTTTGCTTCTGAATCGAGCAAATCCCTGAGGAAACAAGCACGAGAAATGAAAAGAGGATGCTCATCATGGTCCCTTGGCCTTAAAGTACACCGATCGTGGTCCGGGGGTGCGATTTGCACACAGCCCGAACCCAAGAGTTGCCGATAGAGGCATGGAGATCCCTCCTTTTCGAGTGCTCGATCACTCAACCGCATGCCCCGTTCAGGGGTGAAGCAGGAAGATGACAATGCTGCGCGACCTCCCTTCGACCCCGTTCATGCCTCTTGCCTCCTCGCTGGTCCTGATTCTCTGTGGTCTGATGTCCGGCTGCACGGGTGCCAACCACCCCGAGCGGGTGGTGGATTCGACCGGAAGCAGTCTGCTCGCGGGTCTTCAGGGTCACTATGTCGCCGATGATGGGATCACTCAGTTCCGCTCCCGCGGTCCGATCGATGTCGTCGTGAGCTCATTCGCCGGCGACGTCTCCGTGCACGCCAATCCCGACATCGACGTGACCACCGTCCAGGTGACCCGGGTCGCCCAACATGGTTATCTCCGAGGGACCGAACCTCGAGAGGCACTTGAATACGTCGATTGGATCGCGAATCTCACTCCGGGTCCGGGGCCGGTCGAGACCCTGCGTGTCGAAATCGATTACATCGGTCCCGAACCCTGGTTCATGCGTGCGCATCTTCGCATCGAAACACCCAGTCTGGATCGCGTGACGGTTCGAACCACCAATGGTGATGTTTCGATTCGCAACAACACCGGACCGTTGGACATCCAGACCAATCTGGGTGACGTCACGATCGCATCGAGCCATCCGCTGGTGGATGCGAGCACGGTTCTCGTGGTCGAAGGAAACGTCGATTACCGTGTTCCCGGAAAATCATCCGGCATGTTCGACGTCGAGGTCATCGATGGCGACATCGAGGTCTGGGTGCCCGAAGGGCGTTGGCGTTACATCAGTCGGACTCCGCTCGATGACACCATCAACGCCCGTCTGAACGACGGCGAGAACCCCATCCTGCTTCGAGCCAGCGAGGGTGACATTCGGATCGCCGTCGTACCTGATCCCATGAGCTACGGACCGATTCGCTGAATCAGGGCCTCTTCGAGAGCACGTCTCTTCGTATCCCGAGAATCTCATCCTTCGTCATGACCCCGAGCCAGATGGGGGGGGACTTGTATCGCACGAGATCGATCGAGAAGAACCGGCGAGTCATCTTGAGGCCTCGCACCGGGCGAAATGCGAACCCTCTCCTCTTTTTGATGTCCGCGATGTCCCGCCACTTGAGTAGTTTCAATTCGGTCTTCAGTCCCCGTCGGACCCTGATTCCATCGCCGCTCACCACCCATCGCATGTCACCGCCCCATCTCTTTCGTGAGAGGTGAATCCGCCAGACCTTGATCAATCCACGGAGTCCGTACAGAAAGATCACCAGGCCGAGGAACGACAGGATTCCGGACAGCACCCCACGGAAAAGGATGCCGCCGCCAAAAAGCGTCAGTACTGCCGAGAACACGGACATCCAGACGAGGCTGCTTCGCCCACTTGCCGTTCCGATCAGAATCAGATCATCGCCATAGGGTCTTCCGCACTCCGGGCACTGTCCCTTCTCAGGGTGACCGTGGAGTTCGTAGGCGCATCCAAGGCATTTCTCGAATTGATGATCCATCATGGTCCTGCCTGATCGAATATCCTTCATGCATGAAAGAGGTCAACGACCATTTCTTCAAAAGAGCTCGCCGGGAGGGCTACCGTTCTCGAGCAGCCTACAAGCTGATTGAAATCGATGATCGTCGTCGTCTGCTTGGAAAAGGTGATCTCGTCATCGACTGCGGTGCCGCACCAGGGTCTTGGCTGCAGGTCGCTTCCGCCAGAGTCGGTTCCAGAGGCCGTGTGGTGGGGATCGATCTC
The DNA here is from genome assembly GCA_902521645.1 of Planctomycetota bacterium. Taxonomy (GTDB): domain Bacteria; phylum Planctomycetota; class Phycisphaerae; order Phycisphaerales; family SM1A02; genus UBA8087. The sequence goes on along the minus strand of CABYSN010000064.1, from coordinate 3,203 downwards.
AAGATCATCGCGCCTCATGGGCTTCCCGACAACGTGACCTTGATCGAAGGGGACTCCCGTACCACCGATGTTCTCTCCATTCTGGGCGCCAAAGCCGATGTCGTCATCTCCGACATGGCCCCCGATACCACCGGAACGCCCTCGGCCGATCAGTTTCGATCCGCGCGACTGTGTGATGAGCTTCTTGATCGGCTGCCCCTCTGGCTTCGTGAGGGGGGGAACTGCGTCATGAAGGTGTTCGAAGGCGAGGCCTATCCCGAGCTTCTGCGCAGATGTGGCCGCATGTTCGACCGTGCCAAGGGTTTCAAGCCCTCCGCCTCCCGTTCGGAGTCCGTTGAAATCTTCATCATCTGTCAGGGATTCAAGGGAGCCGATCCCGAAGTCGAGGAGCCTGACAGGGCTCTGGCGCCACCGCGTCCCTCCGGATGGGCATGATCAGGCTCCAAGCGTCGCGGTTCAAGCAATCCTTGCACCTTCGATCGAGCATTTCCTGCGCACATGGTGCTTTGATCTTCAAAAAACGTCATTGACTGCCTCTTGTGCCCATTTTTCGAATGGCCCGCTGTTTGCACCTGTCTTCCGAGAATCGAACACAGGAGTACGCACATGAACTTTCCGAACGTCGTAGGAATTCCCATCCCCGATTATGCCACCCGAGTGCCGCAGGACGGTGGGGCGCTGGGCAGCCCATCTCAGGCAAATGCCTTCACGCAGGCCATGACCTCCGCCGAGCAGCCTCACGATGATTGTGTCGGCACCATCAATGAAGTGAATCTTGATGAGTTCTTCGCGGCATGGGGATCCAATGATTCCGCCTTCGACATCGACAACAGCGGTACCGTCGATGCTCAGGATCTCTCACACTTCCTTGGTATGACCGGGCCGGCCGGACCGCCCGCCCCCGGGTCCGTTGAAGACGTCCAGTCACAGTGGGGCGCTCTGGGTCACTCCACTGCAGACCTCAATGGTGATTACGTCGTTGATGGACTGGACCTCGCGTTGTCCCTTGGTGATACGTCCATGAGCACCGTTTCGCAGCCTGCGGAAACGGTCGACAACCCTCTGCAGTCGCTTCTGGACAACTGGGGCACTTCGGAAACGAACACCGACCTGAATGGCGATGGCAACACTTCGGGAAGTGACCTGACGATCCTGCTTGCCGGCCTTTCCAGCATGAGCCAGGCAGATACAGCCACACCACCTCAGGTGAGTCCGGTCGCACAGCAGATCTTCGATACGCTCAATCAAATGGGCTTCGAAGACGAGGTGCCGATCAACATCGATCAGGTCATCGACGGGCTTCGCATGGGAACCTTCGAATCAAAGGCCGTCACCATGGATCTCCTCGAGCTCTACGGCAAGAATTCCAAGTCGGATGGCCGCGAGGGTCGGGTCTCAAGACGCTGAAATAATTCCTGAGCACGACGATCGAGTCGTTCCACACTGAAGTGGGCACGGCCCATCTCCGATCATCGGAGTTGGGCCGTTTTTTCATCTTCGGGTCGGGGCGAGTCGTTCTTCGCAGGTGCTCAAGATCCCAGTCCGCAAAGTCTGATCACATAGGCCGGCGGAAGATTCGCAAGCACGAATTCTCTTTGTCCGTTGAAACGTTTCATCATGGATTTCCCGTGGGCATCGATTCGCCTGATGTCGGCTCTTCCATCACTTCCGACGACCGCACCTCTCATCCTTCGGACCGCCGCGTATTCGAAGTACGCGAGATCGCCATCTGTTCGAGTGAGTTCGAGCAGTTGTCGGAATATGGATCTGGTCACGGTGGGTGGGAAGTTGTTGAAGGGGAGGCCGCAGACCGTGAAGTCGAATGACGATGGAAGCGAGACCTCCTCGATGGCACCCTGATGAAGTTCCACATTGGCTGGATCGCTGGATCGGGAAAGATACGGGTCGATCAACCTGTTCTGCAGATTCCGGCAGAAGGATTCGTTGATTTCGACCAGGTGGTATTCATCGCCCGCTCTCAGAGCATCGAGGATCACCTTCGTGAAAGGACCGCTTCCCGGTCCGACCTCCAGGATCCTCCTTGGCCCGTCCTTTTCCCGAAAACTTCGAGTGATCGCCATCGCCAGCGCCTTCGAAGAAGGCCAGACGGATCCCGTGTGGTACGAATTCTTGAGAGCTTCCGAAATGAACGACACGTCTTGGTCTCCTGGGAAATCCAGAGCCGATCATAGCGAACCAAGCGACAAGGCGATCAGGATCCACCCCTCAGGGATCCTGATCGCCTGCCATCGTTCACTGACCCACCGACATCTCGTCGGTGTCAGTCGATTCAGTGGGAATTGTTCGACTTGGGCGTTGCTTTCAGCATCGGGCCCTTTCGATCGAACATCGAGGACGGAAGCCTCGGTTCACCCTCTTCTCGTCTCCGTGCATCATTCAGGCCGTTCATGCCGTTGCCTGTCGCCAGGGCCGGGCGGACTTCCTCCCGCTTTTCCCGAGCACGTTCGATCGATTTGTCCATCGCGCTGAGAATGTCCCTGACGCGCTGGGTTCTTTCATTACTTCTCCATTGATTCATTTCAATGTCCTCCTGCCACACTCTTCGGTCCTCGCAGGAGCTTTCTTTGGCCCATTGCGTCCCATAGGCACGGAATGGATCGGACCTGCCGGAATAACCGGCATGACCGTGGCAGGCCTCAAGCCGCTCAAGGCGCAGATCCATCCCATCTCCGGCATCTCAAGGTTCCCGGACCCGGCTACACTTGTCTTCAAAGAGTCTTTATCGCATTTTGGAGCCATTCAATGCCTTGCTCAGTCCGTCCTCTCCTGTCTCTCTCCGTCCTCATGGTCGCCTCAGGGCTTCCGGTGGTGCCGATCTTCGCCGAAGAGGTCGATCTTCCGAGATATCCATCGCTCTCACCGGATGGTGAGGAGGTGGTCTTTTCATGGCGCGGGGATCTCTGGCGGGTCGGTGTGGATGGTGGAAGGGCCATGAGGCTCACTTCCCACCCTGGAATCGACTCGCGATCGGCGTGGCATCCTGACGGCACTTCACTCGTCTTCGAGAGTGATCGCGACGGCTACAGAAACATCTGGTCCATCGATCCCGACGGAGATGGTCTGCGGCAGGTCGTGCAAGGCGATACCAGCGCGATCCTTTCCGATTTCGGAATCGGAGCCGACGGCGAACCCACGGTGATCTTCGACGGTCGTTTCGAGAACGATTTCTTCCGCGGCAGTCG
>CABYSN010000063.1 GCA_902521645.1 Planctomycetota bacterium | reverse complement strand
CGAGACCGAGGAATAGTCGGCGATGATTGAGACGGAGATGGAGTCACCGGGGAATGCCGATGCAGGATCAGCAGGGTCCACAACGAGATCCCAGCCATCGGATGGAAAACCCGCCGCAGCCATGTGGCCCGAAACGACACCTCGGACCTGCCCGAGAGTGGCGTCTTCCAGCGAAGCGGCCCGTGCGCCGGCACGGGCGGCCGCAGAAATCTCCGCCTTTTTCATGAATGCCCATGCATATTCAAGACCACCGAAAGTCATGATCAATATGAGTGGAAGCGCCACTCCCACTTCGATGAACATCGAGCCCCGACGGTGAGTCGAGCGAGAATTCAGATGTACCATGAGGAGACTCCTCCGAGAATGAGCCCAAAGAGCATGACCGGACCATAAGCCCAGACCATGGCCGATGATTTGGGGCCTTGCATTTCATTTTCTTCATCCTGGCCCAGGTCGGATGATTCGAGAGGGGGAAGGGTTGCTGAATGCTCAGCAGAAGCCTTCTTCCTTGTGATCAACCGCAGAGTCTCTGCGAAGACGCCGTACCAGAGAAGCTTCAATTCACCGCGTGCCGAGGCCATGATGATGGCGTACATGAAACCACAGACCATGACGCCGCCGAGAAGATACAGCCCGAGATCGAGACCTGACCACGCACCGACTCCCATCATGAATTTGACATCTCCGGCGCCACCTCCGCCGAGAGCGTAGACGACCAGAAGAGGCAGGCTGACGACGAACAGACCAAGCAATGAATCGATGAGTCCACCTGTCGCCGACAATCCGCCATGAAAAGTCATGGCGATGAGACCAGAGAACACCATCGAGAACGTGAGCCAATTTGGAATACGGCGTTCCATCAGGTCGATGACCGAAGCGACGCACCCGCAGCCCAGCATGACCACCCACTGAAGAAGCGTGAAGGTCTCAATTGAATCGAACATTGGAACCCCTTTCTTCATGTGGTCTGGAACGGTAGACCCTGCACGCCACGGAGAGCCTGATCTCACGATCGAGTCGGCCTCGACCCCGCAAAACGACATGCAAAGAAGAAGAGGACTGAATTCCATCTCGGGTCCTCACATAAAGTACCACCGAGCCAACATTTCGTCGAGCATTGAACGAAAAAGTGATAGACTTAAAACACCCTTAGAGCGCCATGAATCAGCAAGATTCTCGTGCAGAGAAAGCCATGACAAGCGTGCCCATGACCCTCGGAAAAAGGAATTCGATTCGTCCTCCAAGGCCATGCCATAGAAGCGGGCTGGCGATCATTCTCACGGTCATCGTGGTCTTCATAATCGTGATCGTTTTTCTCGCCATGGCGATTGAATACTCCAGATTATTGGAAATGAAGGAACGCGCTCAAACGGCATCGGAAGCCAGTTCTCTGGCCGCCGTACAAGGGCTCGCACAATCGACGACGGCAGCACGACTGGCAGGTATTTCAACCGCGGCTCAGAACCCTGGAAACAACCAGTCCGTCATCGTGACAGTGACACCCGATAACCAAGGGGACCTCGTTCTCGGTCGCTGGAACTCTATCGATGGACTCTTCGAACCGAATCTTCTTGCTCCAAGCGCCGCGAGAACATTGGTGAAATTCCACAAAGACCACCCCAATGGAGCGGTGGATCTCTTCTTCGCGGGCCTGCTTGGACAGGGTGTCGATGTTTCAGCCTTCGCGACCGCTGAAAGAAGGCCGGATCAACCGGTACCGGAACAGTTGCGTATTCAGAAACCCAATGGAGACGGGACGCTGCATGTCAATGGCGGCGAGCTCATCATGAACGGTGACTGCATCATCGAATCCGGAAGCCCGAGTAGCTTGAGAATCACCAACGAAGGGATCCTTCGAGCGACACAGATCACACTCGCAGGGGATCTCGAAGTGGATCGGAATGACTCGATCATGGGATACCTCACCTATCCGCAGAGTACGACACCCCCATCGACATTCATCACACCCAGCCTGGACGGGCTGGTCGAACGCGTCGCCCGTGAGGCGATAGGCGATGAAATCATCAGACTTGAACCCGGACTCTACCCCCAAGGACTGAACGCGCAGAACGGAGACTATCGACTGAAAGGCGGGGTCTACTTCTTCGGCAAGAACGGGATCTTTCTGTCAGGCACTGCCAGCATGCGAAGTCGAGATGCGATCATCGTGCTCGACAAGAATGCATCATTCGTGATTGACGGCAGCCAGGTCGTGTTGCAGAACTCCTCCCCCGAGAATCAGGGTCTCGAACCGTGGCAGGGAATTTCCCTGTGCAGCAGACAGGCGACCACCGACTGCGCCATACGACTGACCAACGGCGCCTTACTCGCCTGCTCGGGCAGGATCATCTGCCCGAAAGGCGATGTACTGCTGAATGATTCCCGACTCTCATCATCAGGAATGCATGCAGGCACTCTCGAAATCGAGAACGATGCAAAGGTGACACTGGGCGACGACACCCCCCACCCCCATACGATTAGGATCGTCCAGTAGCAGGGCCCCGGGAATCAGGGAGCCTGCCTCTTCGCGACCATGCTCCAGGCTTCATCATGATCGGTCGCTGCGTTACTGCTCGTAGACGCGGGATACCAGCCAGAGACAGCTTCAATCGCACGTGTCAAATCCGCCTGGACGGAGGGGTCGAGTGACTGAGCAGCTTTCATCGCCGCGACGCTCACCGCATGATGGGCGGTCAGCTTGAGGACATAAGCTTCATACCCATCCGAACCGGAAGCGACCGGCTTGATGCGTTGAGTCATGAAGTACCAGGCATTGACATGCTGAATATTTCTGGAATGTTCCTCCTTGACCGCGACCCACCGGGAAATTGTGTTGAGGCTGGCCGCATCGATCCTTTCGGCAAGCTGGCCGATCTGAGCGGCGGCCTTTCGCATCGTTTCCGCATCGAGAAGCATTCGCCGGATCTCGGCATGATCGTCATAGATTCCGCAAGGAATCTCGCAGTGACCTATCGAAGCCAGAGCGAGGACGGAAGCGGTTGAACGTTGAAGATCGTTTTCACCAGCGGAGCTCTCCGACACATCAAGAGACATGCCAAGGAAGCAGACGAAGAGAGCAGCGATGACTGTGGTGACTCTGAACATGATTGGGGCTCCATGGTTTCGGTTGGGGACTGCACTTATAGTATCCCTGATCCATCGATGCATTCGGATGGAGGGGACGAAAACAGCGAGGATCCTCTTTGAACACGGAGTCCAGATCACATGACACGATACGGCGCCAAGGTCCACCCGATCGACCTTGGCTACATGGGACAAACCGAAGCCGCAGGTGCTTTTCTGGTCGAAAACGAGGGCACGAAATGCCTGGTCGAATCAGGCCCATCCGCATGCCTCCCAAACCTGCTCAAGGGACTCCATGAGTCGAAGACTCAGCCTGAGGAACTGACCGGTCTTCTTCTGACCCACATACACCTCGACCACGCCGGAGCCAGCGGCCACCTCACACATGAGGATTGTCACGCTCATGTGCACCCGAAGGGGGCAAGGCATCTGATTGATCCGGAAAAACTCAACGCAAGTGCCTATCGAGTCTTCGGAGCGTCTCTGGATCTCGAGCTGGGCACAATGGAGCCAAACCTTCCAGATCGGGTCCGTGAGGTGATGGATGGAGATTCCGTAACACTCGGAACAATGACTTTTAAGGCCATCGAAACTCCAGGACACGCAAGACATCACCATGCATGGATGCTCGATGACGGGGTGCATTCACACCTCTTCTGCGGAGATGCGGCGGGAATGAGAATACCCGGCACCGATTTTCCGACCATTCCCATGGTGCCGCCCGAATTCGATCGTGACGACTGGCTCAAGAGCATCGACAGAATCGAAGCCACGGGCGTTGACTCACTGTGGCTGACGCATTTCGGAAAAACGACGATCAAATCAGGCTTTCTGGATGCGGTCCGAAACGAACTCAATGCAGAAGTCGATTTTCTGACGAATATGATTTCTGACTCAGAAACGCATCTGGCAGAAAAGCACCGTGCCTGGCATGAAAAAAGAGCCGGTGCATTCGGTGTCTCACCAGAGCTGCTTTCGAAATACTGTCGACCCGGCTTCTATCGAGCCAATTATGATGGGATCCTAAGATGGCTTTCGAAGTGACATGTCTTTCAAGAGACAGGACGAGGAGAACGGTCTGAACCAGTTGAAGCACAATGATCCCAACACTCCCCCCCGTCGCGTCGCACTGCTCATGGACCATGCCTTTGCATACAACAGGCTTGCATTGCGAGGGATCTACGAGCACGCCATGGGACACGCGAACTGGGTCGTCCACCAGGCGAATCCGGAGCCACGCAATCTGCCGGCTCTTCGGGAGTGGGCCCCTGATGGGGTGATCGGACATATCAGCGATCCAGAATTCGCCGAGGGCCTGGCAGGATGGGGAGGACCGGTCGTCAGCACCACCAGTGCGCTCGGACACGATCTCTTTCCAGTGGTCGATGTCGACCATGCTGCAGCCGGACGACTCGGCGCGGAACATTTCCTGGAACATGGCCATGTCTCATTCGCATTCTTCGGATCAGATACCACCGGATTCAGCATCGAACGCGAAAATGGATTTCGGCAGAGAATCGAGACTGCAGGATTCGAGGTGCAAACCTGCCATGCGGACTCACTGCTGAGCAGGCACAGGGATGAAAGCTGGATAAGAACCGAAGAGGAAATCGAAAGGTGGCTGCTGCAACTCCCTCGGCCCTGTGCGGTCTTCGTTTCAAATGACGTCTCTGCAAGAACCGTCACCAATGCGGCCAATCAACTCGGCCTTCGTATACCCGAGGAGCTCTCGATTCTTTCGGTGGACAACGATGAATTCGAATGCCTCTTCACCACTCCGACGCTTTCAAGCATAGAAATTCCCGCAGTGCAGATAGGAAGAGCCGCCGCTCGAATACTTCACCAGCTTCTTGAGGGAGATTCATCGGAAAGCGGAACGTTGCTGCCACCGGTCCAGGTGATCGAAAGACAATCCACGGATCTGGTCGCAACGAAAGACCATGCTGTCATCCGTGCCGTCTCCTACATACGCTCGAATCTGACCGACCAGATCTCCGTGGATGACATCGCTGATGCGGCTGAATGCTCGAGGCGCACGCTGGAGCGCAGATTTCGCGAAGCACTGGACAGGACGGTTCACGACGAGCTGATGCGCCAGAGACTCGCACGAGCGAAGCGCCTGCTCCAGGAGACGGAGATGCCTCTCGAAAAACTGGCGAAACAGACAGGATTCACGGATTCGAGAAGGCTGGGCCTCGTGTTCCGAAAGAAATTCGGAACGACCCCGGGTGCCTTTCGAAGATCACTCCACTGATCACTCATCCTGATGGCAGCTGGACACCAAGCGCTTCGAGCTGAGTCTCCACCTGAGGCGCCCAACCCCTGTTGGCCGCGGGCGAGGCCGGACTTGGGTGAAGGATGCTGTCGATGGAAAGCGACTGTTCACCCAATGCAATCCGAGCGCGCTTGCAGGCGTAGGCGCCTATTCCGATCACCCGCCGAGGGCACAAGGACTCGACGACCCCACGAAGCGCTTCATCACACGCCTTTTCAAGCGCCCTGCGCTCCTTGATGGGGAGCTTGTCAGGCGTGCGATTGCGGCCACTCTCCTCGAGAAATGCAAGGGGGCACCAGTTCCATACGAAGAAGCGATCGAAGAAGGCTTCGGGCGTTGAGAAGCGTTCTGAAACCCATTCCCAGAAACGCCTCCCACTGACTTCGCTACGGGAGCACTCAAATCCGGTGACAGGCCGCTTGGGATGTTCAACGTCAGGCCGGCCGATGGAATGATTGATACCGAGGAAGTCACGGACATGCGCGACCTCACCGAATGGGATGCCCGTCTGAGCCATTCCCCAGGGTCCGGGGTTCATCCCCAGGAACAATCCCTCGATGTCCTTACGGGCATATCTGGACACATACTCATCAACTGCAGCGGAGGCATAGGAGAGCGGTGCGTAGACGTGCGTCACTGGCGCGGTGAACGCCAGAGACTCGGTACTCGTTCGCAGAGTGTCGATGACTTCCTGAAGTGCCATGCCCATAGAGTGCGACCTGTTGCAAGGAAACGCAACTCGGCACATACGAAACATGGCAGACAGACCTCATGCACGTGTTCCGTCGATGCCGGGACGAAGAAGATCACCGGCAGGACCGGAGTGCCACAAGACCACTGCATCACAAACATGAGGCAGGCTTTCAGGCACTG
>CABYSN010000062.1 GCA_902521645.1 Planctomycetota bacterium | reverse complement strand
ATGACACCCGCTCCAGAGTCATGTCCTGCGACAACAAGAATCCAGTGGATGTCGCGTCTGATGATGACGGGAATTCTTCTGGTGCTCCTGGTCGTGGTGGGCAGAGTCGCCCAGTTGAAGATCGCACCATCCGAAGAACTCGATGGAACCCAGGGTGCTCGCAGTGCGATTTCGCCGCAGCCCCGTTTCAGAGGGACCGTCTACGACACGAAGGGGCGAACGCTTTCCATCGACAAGCCCGCCTGGCTTCTGGCCGTCGATCCGAACTTCTATTTCGAACATGGGCACCGGCGAATCACCGGACAGAATGAGCTTGTTCGGACCACCAGACTTGATGAGGCTCTCTGCAGACTCGTCGGCCCGATGGCACTGATACGCGAGCATTTCAGGATGGAACGTGCGTCGAGACTCGGCGAACAGCTCTCCGAACAGATCGCGATCGAGGACGATGACGTCGCCAGAGCCCTGATCGAAAGCCCGGGCTCCAAGCGGTACCTCGTCCTGAAGAAACTCCTCGAGGACTGGGAGGTCGATCGAATCCGTCATTGGATCGATGGGAGAAATCTGGGACTGAGACTGGATCGGCGGACGACCAGAGTCAATTACGGACCCGAGAGTCTGGCCATGGTGGTGGGAAAGGTCCGCAACAACGGACGAGGCGGCTCGGGGATAGAACAATTGTTGGACCGGGATCTGATGGCGAGAAATGGGATGCTTCTCTCGCGAAGAACCGCCGGCGGCACCGTCATCTCCGTGCCGCGTGGATCCTACGAAGAAGGCACCCATGGCGAGGACTTCCAACTCACCATCGATCTCCACATCCAGGAGATGGCGGAAGCGAGACTTGGCGAACAACTCGAGAAATTCAATGCCGGTGGAGGCAGATGTCTCGTCGTCGATCCACGGAATGGCGACATCCTTGCCATGGTCGATCTTCTGAGGAGACGCGAGGGTTGGGAGGAAGCGATTCTTGACGATCCGATGCGGCGGATCGAACCAAGTCTCGGTCGGAATCGGAATCTGGTCGACGCCTTCGAACCAGGTTCGACGTTCAAGCCCTTCATATGGTCCGGCGCGGTGGAGGCCGGAGTTGGAACCACCCGCCCCGTGCCGACGGATGCTCGCGGACGGATCAAGGTCAATCTGGGCCCGGTTCCCATTCCAGGCAGGAGAAACACCGTCAAGGATGCGGGAATCAGCCCGTACCACGGACCGCTCGAGGACATCGAGACGATCTTGATCAGAAGCCTGAACACCGGCATGGTCGAGATGGTCAGGCCCCTCTCCGACGACGAGACTCGTGACATTCTCATTCGATTCGGGTTTGGAAGCAGGACGAATTGCGGGCTGGGCGGAACCGCCGAACATGCGGGACAGGTCACAAGTCTGAAGCGATGGAGCTTTGCAAACACCTCCGTCTCGGTCTCCTTCGGTCACGAAGTCTCGGTGACCACCCTGCAGATGAGTCGGGCGTTCAGCGCATTCTGCAACCGAGGGGTGATGCCACAGCTCCGACTTGTGAAACCCTCGATGAAGTCCGCTGACAAGCTGCTGCTCGATTCCGCCCCGCTGCTCATGAGCAGAGCGATCCCCGCTGTCGTCGCGGATCGAACGAAGAAGGCGCTGGGGAAGGTCGTCACTGAAGGCACGCTTCGCCGTCATGCCAGATCGGAGCGATACAGCATGTTTGGCAAGTCTGGAACGGCGGACCTTCCAAAGCCTGGGGGCGGATATTTCAAGGACAGACACACTTCGAATGTGATCGCCGCCGCACCGTACGAAGACCCGAGGGTCGTGGTCATCTGCGTCATCGATGATCCGGACAAATCGATCGGTCATTACGGTGGGACCGTGGCAGGGCCGGTGGTCAAGGATCTGATCGACATGATTCTGGACTACGGAGGCGTCACGCCCGACCTCGAGACCGAGGGAATCACTGAGAACCCGACCTTCGCCTCGTATGTCCGCGAATCATCGGACTGAAGAGGATCCATCAGACGAACGAACATCGACGGCTCACGGGAGATCCGGACTCTCGGAGCTCTCCCACTGCTTCTTGCGAGCGGTCTTGATGGCCAGAACGCAGATGAAACTGAAGACCACGAGAAACGCCGCGTAGACGAACCTGCCCTGGACGACCTGGAAGATGAAGAGTGATGCGAGTGCTATTCCGAACAGGGCGAACAGCGATGTGAGGAAGTAGAGGCTCAACACCGACTTCCGGACGTTGCCATCGAAGTACCGCAGCAGCATGTGGTGGATGTGCCCCGAGTCCGCTGCGGACATCGGAAGTCCGGCGAGCTTGCGCCGGATGATCGCAAGCACCGTGTCCATGATCGGAAGCGAGAACACGAACAGACCGGCGATCACCAGATGGGTGTATCCCATCTCGCCCAGCATGAGGATGATCACCACGCACATGTAGCCGATGAGGAGACTGCCGCAGTCACCGAGGAAGATCACGGCTGGATTGAAGTTGTAGGGAAGAAATCCGAGCAGGACCCCCAGCAGCGAGAAGCACAGGATGATTCGGGCGCCATCGAACTGCCTGACCCCATCAGGATCGGCGATTCCGGTCGCTATGAGAAGTGAGATCACGAGAAAACCGACGGCCATGACCGCGGATGTGCCGGTGAGCAGGCCATCAAGGCCGTCGATCAGATTGGTGGCATTGCATCCCCCGATGACGAAGAACGCGGTCAGGAATGTCCCGGACCAGTAGTAGATCTCAGCCGATCTGAACGACAGATCCCCCACCGAGAAGAGGATCGTGTCGGGAACACCGAAGAAAGGAACCAGAATGCCGGTGGCGACATTGATCCCGACTCCGGAGAGGGTCAGGCCCGCGGCGGCGACGAGCTGTCCAGCGATCTTCAGACGCGGGTCCCAATGCCAGACGTCGTCCATGAATCCTGTCAGGCAGATCGCGAACATGCCGAGGAGAACGCCGATCGGGACCATTTCGAAATTCATCGGGACATTCGGCACGAAGACGTAGCTGTAGAGAAGGCCACAGCACAGTCCGCCGAGCACCGCGATGCCTCCGAGATAGGCGATCGGAAACTTGTGGACCTTGCGATCGCCGTCAGGGTGATCGATGACACCGCTTCTGATCGCGATCTGTCGCACCAATGGAGTCAGGAGTATGGTCACGATGAAGGAGACGACGAACACCGGAACGTAGGCGTTCAACAGTCCGCTGACGGACATCTGCCCTGCCGTGTCCGTCGTGCCACCGATGAAATCGAGGAAGTCGGTGCCGAAAATCGAATCATTGTCCAGTTCGATGTCGTTCATGAGTGATCATCTCGAATATCTGCGACCTGCGCGAGATCTTGAATGGTCTGAACCAGTGGATGGGAAGGAACGAAGTCGAGAACCTCACGAACCCTGCTCAAATCGGGTACGCGAGCGACCAGGTCCTCGAATCCGGGTGCATACGCCTCTTCATAGGGGATCTTCTCTATCTCGGACTTCGAACCCAGAGTGTCGCAGACAAGGCGAGCAAGGTCGTTGATGGTGATCGATTGGTCGTTGCCGAGATTGAAGACTCGACCATGACACTGCTCCTCTGCCAGAAGCCTGGGAAGGATGGGGACGATGTCACGGACATCGCAGAAACAACGGGACTGCTCGCCGTCTCCGTAGACCTGGATGGTTCGACCCGAGAGCGCCGCGTGCACGAAGGAAGGCAGCACCATCCCATATTTTCCAAGCTGCCGAGGCCCGACGGTGTTGAAGAAACGTGCGATGACGAGAGGCGTGCCGTATCGCTTCGCATGAGCGAGTCCCAGATACTCATCGATGGCCTTCGAACAGGCATAGGACCATCTGGAACGGCTGGTGGGTCCGAAGGTGATGTCGCTCTCTTCGTGAAAGGGAATCGAATCACTCTTGCCGTAGACCTCGCTCGTCGAGGCGATGAAGAGTGGCGTGCCGTGACTCCGGACGTAGTCGAGGATCGCGGAGGTCTGGACGATGTTGGTTTCTATCGTGCTGATGGGATCATCCACCACCAGTTTCACGCCGACGGCGGCCGCGAGATGATAGATCGCATCGAAACGCAAATCCGCACCCGCCCCGACCAGCCACTCGGAGAGGTCGGATCGGACGAATCGTAGTCGCTGCGGATGATCCGCGAGTGCGGTCTCGAGGTTAGACAATCTCCCGGTGGAGAGATCATCGACGACATCGACCCGGTGCCCGAGGTCGAGAAGATGATCGACGAGATGGGAACCGATGAATCCCGACCCCCCAGTGACCAGCACATGTTGTGATTCACTTGGAGTCATCGTTCAAACCCGTCAATCCTTCGCCGTGTAGCCGGCCATCGTCTTGAAGTTCTTCTTGAAATATCCGCCTGCGGTGTTTCGAGGTCTGTTGAAGATGATCCCGATGAAGGCGGCATCCATCTGACGCAGTTGACCGATCAGACGCCCCACGAGGCCCCGTTCCTCCGCACCCGATCGAACCACCAGAATCGTGCAATCGCACTTCGAAGCGAGCATGAGGGCATCGCCGGAGACCACTCCGGGAGGTCCGTCGAGGATCACGACGTCGTAGATTTCGGAAAGACGCTTCAGCGAGTCATCGAATTGCTGGGTGTTCAAACGCTCGAACACGCGATTCAATTCGCTCCCGGGACCGATCAGGTCGAAGCTGTCAGGGTTTTCCACGATCACGGATTCGATTGGAGCTTCGCCCGCCAGGACGTCGCCCAGTCCCTGACGTGCGGGTTCGGAATTCGCTGCCGATTCAAGGCGTGGTCTTCTGAAATTGGTGTCGATCAGGACGACGCTTCGTCCGGTTGCATGAATCGAGCTTGCGACATTGACTATGACGGTGGTCGTTCCGGATTCGGGCATGCCACTCATCATCAGCAGAGACTTGTGACCGGCACCATCCATTTCACGCGTGATGCGTGCGGCGCATTGCCGATACGTCTCGGACAGGATCGAATCCGGTTCGTCACGAACGACCATGTCGACCGAATCGATGCCCGTGGGATCGTCCTTCGCATCGGGGAGGATGCCGAGGAGCCTGCCATCCGGGATGGAGGCGAAGTCGCTTGGATATCGAAGTCTGTTGTCCGTGAACTCCAGCAGGAAGATGATCCCTGCAACGAAACCGACCATCACGATCACGGTCATGGGAACGATGGTCTGGATCTTCGGGAAGGATCGCTCCTTGGGCAGCGTCGCGGGCTGCATCACACGGACCTTCGATGCATCCGATCGGACTCTCAATTGATTGAGATCGCCGATGGTGCGGTTGAGGTCGTCACGTTCGGCCATGGCGTTGTCGAGGCGGCGCTCGAGCGAGGTCAGCTCGCCGAGGGCCGAAGCGTAATCACGAAGACTCTGAGTGACTTCGACGTAATCGCTTTCAAGTGAGGTGAGCAGTCCTTCCATGCTGGACTGCTGGTCCATGGCCTCCTTGTAATTGGCATTGAGATTTCGCTGGATGATCTCGTTCAATGAGACCGCGTATTCCTCTTCAGCGGACTCGAGACGGCGTTGCAGCCTGGAGACCGCGGGATGCTCGTCCGAAAGACGGGCACGCTGGGTGCTGAGACTGATCCTGATGTCCTGAATGCCCTGCTTCAAGACCCGGAGAGCAGGCTCCTGCTCGGCCATGCGAATCTCGTCGTTGGATGGATCGAGCTGACCGGAGAGTTTCGCCTGCAACTGACTGATGCGTGACGAGACGAGTTTCGCCGAAGTGCGCGTGTCGGTGATCTCGCTGTTGAGGCTTTCACTTCGCTTGTTGCGCTCGTTGACGGCTTCGTTCAACGAGGTGATGTTGTTCTCACGGACGAAGTTCTGTCGCTCGCGCTCGAGAGAGCCGATTTCACTGTCGAGTTCGTCGCGCTGACTGGTGAACATCTTCAGGTTTCCCTGAAATCGATCGTCTTCGATCGTGTTCAAAGAGGAGACGTAGGAATCCGTCACAGCAGTCAGAACGATGGGGACATCGGACTTCTTGCTCCCGGACCAGATCGCCTGGAAGGTGTTCGTGTCACGCGGATGGGAGACGGACAGAGTCTCCTCGAGTTCGACGAGCGCCTCGGTCATGTCGAAGGCGCCCGCGACGAAGAATTGAGATGCCCACTGAGTCGATCGCAGGTCTCGATTCTGAAGGGCACCGGTCATCACGCCGGGACTGAGGATTCGACTCATTTCAGTCTTGGCCAGACGCGTCACGGTATCGGCGTTGCGGGAATCCGAGCTGACCACGTCATCCGCGGCACTCAGCTCGGAGTTCAGTTCGAAGACGACCTTGCCCTGGTAACGAGGCGCGAGATAGCCAAGCACGAAGAACACGAACACGCCGACGAAGACGCTGCTCACGAAGGTGGCGATCAAGATCCAGAAATTCTGACGCAGCAACCTGATCGGGTCTATTGATTTCGTGCCTCCAAGAGAACCG
>CABYSN010000061.1 GCA_902521645.1 Planctomycetota bacterium | reverse complement strand
CGGAAATGGCGATTCGACTGGTCAGGAAGAACCGGCTGGTGGTGAGGAAGAGAAGCACGGCCGAGAGCGCGCCCCAGATCCAGTCCCCACCCATCACGCCGATGAGCGAGGACATGATGATGATCGTCGACACCGCGAAGACCACGGCACCGGGACGTCCGACGGCGGGTCTGATGCTCCATTCGAACGGACGGTCCGCATCATGGGTGGCGTCATCGATGGCGGGTGACGACTCGTTCACAGGGCGGGTTTCCGAGGTTGAAGGGTGATGCCACGACGCAGGTCGATCTGGATGGTCGTCGTGGGTGGCGCCACGACGAAAGACGCTTGCTCGAAGGTGGGGGCACTCATCAATCCCATCGCGTTGTTGGACATGCCCCAGGGCTCGAGCGGCAGGCCGATCGCAGTGCGATTCATGTCGTTGTCGGCATTGACATCGTGAAACAGCGAGATCGCGTAGATGCCGCAAGGGACGTCGTCGATCGAGATCTCGAACATTCCACGATGCCCCGTGACGGGGACCACCCGAACATATTCGCCTCCATCTCCGCTGGGCCACCCCGGACCGTCGGTGCGACAGGTCATGCTGATCTGACCCTCGTCCTCTTCGAGACCGTGAATCAAGACCACGAGATGGGCGGTGTCGTCCTTGATGCTCTCCAGCGGCGGCAGCTCGGGAGGCGCGGTCGCACAGGCAGGGAACCACAGAAAGGGTCCGATCAAGCACATTTTCAGGAACGATCTCATGATCCGATCTTAATGAACGGATGACCCGCCTGCGACTGTTAAGATGAGAGCGCAGACCTTTGGAGGCAGGCATGAGCGAAGACACCGCCACGACAAAGCACGTGAACCCGCCGACACCGGATGAACCCACGGGTGTCGAACCGGACGGCTCGGTCACCTCGCCATTCCACCTGATGAAGTGGATCGAGACCCACCGGAGCGACTTCCAGCCTCCGGTCGGCAACAAGTATCTGTACAGCGGCAGAGACTTCTTCGTGATGGTGATCGCCGGACCCAATGCACGAAATGATTTCCACAAGGTCGACTCCGAGGAGTTCTTCACCCAGATCCAGGGGGACATCGTCGTCAAGACCTATGAAAACGGTGCGATCGTCGACCATCTGGTCCGGGAAGGCGAGACATTCTTCATTCCGCCGAACGTTCCTCATGCACCTTGCAGGCCGGCTGGAACGCTCGGCATGGTGGTCGAACGAAGACGCCCTCCGGGCGAACTCGAGCACCAGATCTTCTACTGCGAGAAGTGCAATGCGTTGGTCGAGGACAACGAATTCGACTGCGCGGACATCGTGATCGCCTTCAAGGACGCGATGGAATCCTTCTGGGAGGATCCCGAGCGCAGTACCTGCAAGTCATGCGGACACCGTGTTCCAAAGCCCGGCCCGTACGTCATGCCCGAAGGACTTCGCTGACCCCACGCACACGGAACCAATCGATTTCATGAACGATCCGATACCAGTCATCGACCTTCACACCCACATCCTGCCGGAGAACTGGCCGGATCTGAAGGAGCGGTACGGATACGGTGGCTGGGTTCAGCTGGAACATCACAAACCGTGCTGCGCGAACATGATGATCGACGGACGATCCTTTCGAGAGATCCAGTCGAACTCATGGGATCCGCAGGTGCGGATCTCCGACTGCGATCGGGACGGCGTGCGGATGCAGGTGCTTTCGACGGTCCCGGTGATGTTCGCCTACTGGGCCAAGCCCGCCGATGCCCTCGATCTCGCGCGTCGACTGAACGACCACATCGCGGAAGTCGTCGCGGAGTATCCGGATCGATTCATCGGACTCGGCACCGTGCCGATGCAGGATGCCGATCTCGCCTGCCGGGAACTGGAACGCGTGGTCAAGGATCTTGGAATGCCGGGCATCCAGATCGGAAGCCATGTCCAGGGCAGGAATCTGAACGACCCGGAGATCTTCCGGATCCTCGAAGCCGCCGAGCAACTCGAGGCCAGCGTGTTCGTGCACCCCTGGGACATGCTGGGAAGCGCGCGGATGACCGACTACTGGATGCCGTGGCTGGTCGGCATGCCCGCGGAAACCGCGGTGGCGATCTGCTCCGTGGTGATGGGCGGCGTGCTTGATCGACTTCCGAACCTGAAGATCGCCTTCGCTCATGGCGGGGGGTCCTTCCCCTACACGCTGGGCAGAATCGCACACGGCTACGACGTGAGACCCGACCTCTGCGCCCATGGCAACGAGCGGAACCCGAGGGAGTATCTGGACCGGCTCTACCTCGATTCACTCGTTCACGATGAGGAGGCGCTTCGTTTTCTCGTCAATCAGCACGGAAGCAACCGGATCGCACTCGGGTCGGACTATCCTTTTCCACTGGGCGAACATCGTCCAGGCGAACTGATCAGTTCGATCGACGAATTCACGGAAGAGGAAAAGAGAAACCTGCTCGGCGGAACCGCACTCGAGTTCCTTGGCATCAAACCGGGCAACGGCGCCTTGAGAACCGATGAGAGTTGAGGAAGCATCACAGTGACCCCGTCGCCCAATGAGATCGATCCTTCGATGTTCGAACCGGATCAAGACCACGCACGGCACCTGGATTCGATCGACCCGCTTGCCGCGCGACGAGATGATTTCGAGTTCCCGCTTCGCGAAGACGGCAGGCCGATGATCTATCTCTGCGGCAATTCACTGGGACTGATGCCGACCAGCGTCCGAGCACGCATGCAGGAGGAACTCGACGACTGGGGCTCGCGTGGTGTCGAAGGTCACTTCGAGGCGACGAGACCATGGTTCGACTACCACGAGCGATTCACGGAATCGGGCGCTCGACTGGTCGGTGCGAGATCCGGCGAGGTCGTCATGATGAACTCCCTCACCGTCAACCTGCACCTCCTGATGGTCAGCTTCTACCGTCCTGAAGGTGGACGAAACAAGATCCTGATCGAGGACGGAGCCTTTCCCTCGGACACCTATGCGGTCAAGTCGCATCTGCACGCACGTGGAATCGATCCTGACGACGCTCTGCTGCTGTGCGCGCCGAGAGAAGGGGAAGATCTGCTGCGAACCGAGGACATCGAAGAGCTCATCGCGCGCAACGCCGACGAACTGGCGCTCGTGATGCTCGGTGGCGTGAACTTCAGGACCGGTCAGCTCATGGACATGCAGCGGATCACGAAGGCCGCCCATTCGGCCGGTGCGATGGCGGGATTCGATCTGGCCCATGCCGCGGGCAACGTTCGACTCTCACTTCACGACTGGGACGTGGATTTCGCCTGCTGGTGCTCCTACAAGTATCTCAATTCCGGACCCGGCGCGCTTGCCGGGGCCTTCGTCCATGAAAGGCACGGTGCCGACTCCGGCCTGCCGAGATTCGCAGGGTGGTGGGGCAACGACCCGAAGACCCGATTCAAGATGCAGGACATTCCAGAATTCATCCCGCACCGGGGCGCCGACGGCTGGCAGATCTCGAACCCACCGATTCTCGCGGCGGCGCCATTGATCGCATCGCTCGAGATCTTCGACGAAGTCGGCATGGAGGCACTCGAACGGAAGAGCAGACTGCTGACGGGATACCTGGAGTTCCTCTTGAAGCGGACGCTGCCGGAGTCCTGCGAGATAATCACTCCGGAAGATCCCGCGGCACGAGGATGTCAGCTCTCGGTGCGCGTCAAGGATCGTCCGCGCGAGCGATTCGATCGCCTGCGACCTGCGGGAATCACATGCGACTTCAGGCATCCGGATGTCATCCGACTGGCTCCGGTGCCCCTCTACAATTCATTCATGGACGTCCATGAGACCGCGGAGATCCTGGGTGCGTCATGAACAGGTCTGAATCGTCGCACAAACCCAGAGTGGTGATCGCGGGCGCCGGACTTGCCGGATGTCTGCTGGCTCGACTGCTCGGACGGGAGGGCTTCGAGGTCCTGGTCGTGGAACGTCGCGACGATCCCAGAACCGAACGGCTTGCCGGAGGACGGTCGATCAATCTGGCGATCAGCGCGCGAGGGATCGACGGACTTCGTGCCGCCGGCCTGGAAGACGAACTGATGAAGCACGCGATCCCGATGACGGGTCGCATGATCCACTCGGGCGAGGACACCGAGACGTTCCAGTCGTATTCGGCGGACTCCAAGAAGGCGATCAACTCGGTCAGTCGATCCGAACTCAATCTTCTCCTGCTCGAAGGAGCGGACGAATGCGACACGGTGACGTTCCGTTTCGGACTGGCGTGCGGCAATGTCGACCCGCAGGCCGGAACCATCGGCTTCATCGACTCGCAAGGGAACGAGACCACCGAGAAGGCTGAAGTCATCGTCGGCGCGGACGGCGCGTACAGTGCGGTGCGAAGCGCGCTTCAGAAGACGCCCCGGTTCAGCTTCAGCCAGGACTTCCTCGATCATGGATACAAGGAACTGAGCATTCCACCGGCGGATTCCGGTCCGCACGCTCCCTGGGCGATGGATCCCAAGGCGCTGCACATCTGGCCCCACGGCGGGTCGATGATGATCGCCCTTCCGAATCTCGACGGTTCGTTCACCTGCACGCTGTTCTGGCCCTACGAAGGCCCCCACTCGTTCGCTTCGGTGGAGGCCCGGAACGTTCGAGACTTCTTCGAGCGACACTACCGCGACGCTTCGAAGCTCATGCCTGATCTGGAAGCACAGTACGAACGAAATCCGGTGGGACCGCTCGGGACCATGCGTTGCCGACCATGGCACAGGAAGGGCGTCGTGCTGATCGGTGATTCGGCGCATGCGATCGTCCCCTTCTACGGACAGGGCGCGAACGCAAGCTTCGAGGATGCGAAGAGACTGGCGGAGGGGCTGATCGCTGATCCGGCGAATCCGATCGATGCGATCGAGTCGTACTACGAGGACAGGGTCGATCATGGAAACGCGATCGCCGACCTCGCCCTCGCCAATTTCATCGAGATGAGGGATCACACCGGCAAGGCATGGTTCAAATGGAAGAAGAAGCTGGAACATGCCCTGCACCTCGGTCTTGGCGATCGCTTCCTCCCGCTCTATGAGATGGTCTCCTTCAGCACGATCCCCTATGACGACGCACGCAGAAGAGCCCGCTGGCAATGGCGACTCCTGCTTGGGTTCACGGGAATGGGTCTCATCACGACCAGCTTCATCATGCTGATCGTCTTCATCATTCTTCAGGAACGTTGATTCACTCGCGACTGGAAGGGGTTCACGATGGGCCTGATCGACATCACACCGGTGCTTTCGGACAGAACGCACGTCTACCCCGGCGACAATCCGCCCACGCGCGAGGTCCTCTGGCGTCTCGAGGACGGAGAACCGGTCACACTCTCGACGCTTCGGACATCGGTTCATGTCGGCGCCCATGCGGACGCGCCTGCGCACTACGGACTTGGCGGACGAACGATGGAGCAGCAACCGATCGACCTCTACGTCGGCCGATGCGCGGTGGTGCGAGCGAACCCCCCGCGCGGCGGGCGACTGGGCCTGGAGCACCTCGAGTGCGAACTGCCGAAGACCGAGCGACTGCTGATTCGGACCGGAACATTCGACGGCTTCGACGAGTGGAACGACGACTACTGCGGCCTTGAACCTGAATTCATCGACCGACTGCATGAACAAGGTGTCCGACTGGTGGGCGTGGATGCTCCAAGCGTCGACACCCAGGACTCGAAGGACCTCCCGGCGCACGCCCGCTTCTTCGCGCACGACATGTCGATCATCGAAGGCCTGGCACTGGAACACGTGACCCCGGGCGAATACGAACTGATCGCGCTCCCTCTGGCCCTTGAAGGGTTTGACGGAAGCCCGGTTCGTGCGATACTCCGTGAACTCGAGGACTGACTGATGACGTCCGCAACCACCAATCTCAGGAAAGATCCCATGACCAGCATGCTTGAAGCACGAACGATCATGAAAGCCAGAGCCCACGACCACAGGAGATTTCGAAGAGGTGGAGCAGGCGGTCCGATCATCCTGATCCTTCTTTTCATCATCTTCGCGGCCCTGGGGGTGATTCTCGTCGTCGCGGACGGTCAGCTCGGTCAACAGCAGATCAACCAGTCCCCTCCTCCCGGTTCCGTTGAAGGCAACATGGCACAACAGGCCAACTGGACCGCGGCCCCCATCGTCAACTTCATCGCGAGCACCGGCAGGACTCCCGACGATGCCGAAGGTGCGAAGCTTCTTCAATCGCTCACCGGAATGACCCAACCGAAATATTTTCCGCCAACACCTGCAGAAGACGGCAAGCCGAGTTATCGAAAGACCAAGAAAGGGTTTGAGATCCTCTTCACGGTGCCCGAGGGCAAGGACGTCGTCTGCACGTTCTCGGCGGCGGGTGCATACGAAGGTGCGACCGGCCTGGGCAGTTTCACCGAAGAGGATGATGCCGCCGAGAACCCCCTTGAGGACGCGCCTCGCTGAATCAGGCTGAACGGAAAAGAGCGCTGCGATGGAGCGAAACTGGACGTATCGAGATCCTGAAGGGAAAGAGTACGGGCCCTACTCCTGGCAGGAACTCGTGCAATACGGCCGGGAGGGTCGAATCCAACCCGACAGCGATGTCCGCTGTGGCACGGGGCCCTGGCAATCCACGAGCGAGA
>CABYSN010000060.1 GCA_902521645.1 Planctomycetota bacterium | reverse complement strand
GAAATCCTTGCCGAGTTGATCGATGAGCACCATGGCTCGCTGCTTCTTCCCTTGCGCCTCGAGAACCTCTGCGAGGTTCAGAAGATTCGACGCCGACGGCTGGAGAATGACGGAACGATTCAGGTTTCTGAATGCCTCGGTGAGGTCACCCACCTTGAAGAGGATGTATCCGTGGGTGTCCAGGTATGAAGCGATGTTGCGGTTGTTCCTGATGGCTCTGGTGGAATATCCGAGCGCTCTTTTCGCATCGCCCTCGCACTCGATGATCATGTAGGCGAGATTGTTGAGGGTGCTTGGCTGCTCATCACCGGATTCAACGAGTTCCGTGAGCACCGCGATCGCGTCGGGGCATCTGTCGATGCGATAGAGCACGGATGAAAGCTGCTGCATGAGTGCCATCTTGTACGTCCTGTCGGAACCGACGACATCGATCGCCTTCTGGATGTACTCCGCGCCGGTCACGAGATCCGATCCGCCCATCCGGTTCGGATCGAAGGCCACGGACGCAAGCCCGGCATACTCATGTGCGCCAAGCGGACCTTCAGCGAGAACCTGCAGTCGTTCGGCCATGTCCTTGAGAGAAGTGGCATCCTTGTTCATCATGAAGAAATACACGAGCATCTGGTCAAGGACGATCGATCGACCGCCGGCCTCGACCTGCTTGATCGCAAGTCGATAGGCATCGGACATGAGCCGTTCGCCACGCCGCCTCTGGCCGGGCGTCATGGAGGTCGCGAGCGCCTTGGCCGACAGAAGAACGGGGCGTTCGTTGATCACCCCGGGCGCGAGCTTGAAAAGCTCCCTCAGTCGTTCCAGATTCGGCTCCGACTGCCGGAACTCGAGATCGATGAATGCTTCGATCGCCTCAGGTGATTTGTCGAGTTCGATGACGTTCCACCACATCTCGGCCGCTCCCCTGGTGTCGCCCGCCAGCAGGAGAAGAATAGCGATGTCGCGTGGCCAGGCCGAATCCATCGGGTTCGCTTTCATCGCGACCTTCAAAGGAGGGACGGCAAGACCGGGGATCCGCTCGCTGCGTGCGATCTGAGTGATCGCCGAGCGTGCACGTGAATCCGTTCCCCCACGGCGGAGATATTGATCAACGACCTGCATCGCATTCCTGCCCTGGCCCGAGATCATGTAGGCCCGAACGAGATTCGAGTTGGCCGGCCAGTTCATGGGATTGATGTCGCGGGCGAGTTTCGCATTCGCAATCATGTCGACCTGAACGGATTCGGAATGCTGCAATTCATTGAGAGACTGCAGCATGGAGTGCTTTCGGAGATACGGTCTGGCATCGGAGGGCGTGATCGCGATCGCCTTGTCGCAGGCGGCGATTCCCTTTCTGAAGATCGTGAGTATCTGCGCTCTGAGCACGCCTTCCGCATCGCGACTCTGTGCGATCAGATCGGCATCCCCTTTCATCGATGCGAGACCGACGGCTTCGACGGCGTCGTTGTACTCCCTGATGAGGGAGAGTGCCTCACCGAGTTCGATCTCGCACTCAAGCAACAACACCTCGAATCGGAGATTGACGGAACTCACGAATTCAGGATCCTCACGAAGCCTTGCGACCTCTTCACGGCTGGATTTGAAATCACCACGCCCCACCTTGATTCGAAGCGCGGTGACCTGGTCACGAATGCGACCGGATTTCTCGTAGATGAGATCACCAAGATCGATGACACCGCTCCAACCGGTCGCCGCACCAGCCTCAAGAGCCACTCGCATGGATGCAAGGTCGTCGGAAGCGGCGATCTGAGAGAGTTGATCGTGGGCGATCGACTTGTCTTCAAGCGTGCTTGCGACGGAGACGACCCGGAGGCGTTCGGTCGGAGTCAGCTCGGAATCACAACATTCGAAGAGACGTGCAAGCTCGGCCGCGACACGATCCTCGTCATTGATCAGGCCACAGCTTTCAGCTCTCGCCAATCGAACGGATCGGATCTCGAACGAATTTCGCGCGTTCTTCTCAAGAGTGTCCAGAGTGGCGAAACCCTGCCTGCGAAGTTCCTCGCGGCACTCAGAGAGGAGTTCACGTCGCTCTTTCACGCCCAGAGCGGACCAGGCCGTCTCCGAATACCGGGGGTTCCCCTTGTTGTCGAGAAGGTAGGCACGTTTGGGACTGACCGACATCAGCAACTTCGCATATTGAACGGCATTGGCGATGTTGATGATGCGATCCTTCATACCGATGGAATCGGCGATGTCGCTGTTGAAAATCGCCTTCCGTTCCGCGAGCGCGACATCCGGATTCCCGGTATCGGCTTCGGCAATGAGCCACTGCTCCAGAAGAAGGCCTCTCGTCAACGGAGCAAGCACGGCATTTCGAAGCACATCGAGCGCCTTGTCGCCTTCACCAGCCTGACTGAGCAAGCTTGCATACCGCCTGATGATGAAGACATTGCTCGGCGACTTCTCGAAGGCTCGACGCATGGACTCGATCGCTTCGAGATTGCGCCCGAGATCCTCCAATGCCAACGCATGCATCATGAATGTCTCTTCCGAGGCGATGCCGCGCTCGATGAGCGGACTCAGGAGCTCGACGGCACGGAGGTAATCACCATTGCGTGACGCATAGACCGCTTCGGTGTTGATCAATTCGACTTCGTCGGACTCGACCTCCCTGATGGCTTCGAGTGCACGACGTGACATCCCGCCGGGCTCGTAGGAACTCAGGTTGGAGGATTCGGCAAGGAGAGACGTCGCGAAGAAATTCCGCCTGACATCTCTTTCCTCGGACACCTCTTCGACCGCATCGTTGAAGGCTTCTGAAACAAGTGCCATCTCATCGACGTCCGAGATGTCGTTCATGCGCACGTATCGAACCAGATCCGAGAAGAACAACGCCTTCTGGCTTCCGGAGTCTTCGTGAACCACTGAAGAGGAAAGACGGAGACGCTCGATGGGATCATCCGAGGACATGAGAAGTCTCAGCTGCTTCGCCGGGAGACTCGACTCCGGATCCTCCATCGTGTCGAGCATTCTGCGGGCTTCCTCGAAGCGATCCAGTCTGAAGTAGAGCAAGGCCACCAGATTCTTGGTGTTGTCTTCCTGCTGATCCTCGTTCAGGACCAGTCCCATCTGGAGCGCATCCTCCAGACGTCCTTCAGCCACTGCATTCTGAATTCGCTGGTAGGCACGATCGGTTGGGGAGGATGAACCCTCGACGAGCGATCCAAGCGACGCCTTGTCGTTCTTCGCTCGAGCCATCAGATTCAGTGCGGCCTCGTTCTGCGGGTCAGCACTGAGAACTCCATTCAGCTGCACCATCGCCTGCTCGTTGCGGCCCTGTGCGAGCAATTCCACCGCGTATCCGAGCCTGAGTGAAGCTGCTGCATCCATGGGAACCTGACTGAGGAATCCGGCGAGCGCTTCCGTCGCGGCACCTCGTTCTCCGGTCTGCTTGTAGGCGGTGATGAGGCGGGGCATGAAACGCAGCACGACACCCGGTCGATTGATGAAATTAGCCCCCTGGAGTTCCGAGAGTTTCGCTCGCGCAAGCGACATGTCACCATTGAGGATCGCAAGACTGCCATCGATATAGAGCGCGACTTCCTCGTTGCCTGCGACCCCTGTGAATTGATCCCTGACGATCTGAGCATTGGCCATGAGATCGGAAAGAGTGACCGTTGGATCGGCGTTCTGGGCTTGTTCGATCGAGTAGTCGTTGAATGCGCTGTCGAAAAGAATGATCGACGCATCTCGTCGAGCCATCGGCTGCACCATGGACATCAGACCGACGCGCTCACGCGGTGCGGCGATGATGTCTCGCGCCACCTCTGAAGAGCTTGCTGAATCGGCGGCGATGTAGGTGGTGGCGTACATCAACTGGAGGTCGAGCGGGAGGAGGCCGGCCTCGAACAACTCGAAGGTGAGGGGCCTGGCCTTGTCCGTGTTCATGATGCCGTAGTTGTAGAGCATCCTCAGCTCGTTCAGATCACTGGAAGTGACGGCGTCAGGACCCCCGGCGATCATGCGATTCGCGATCTCCTTGAAGAAGTCGAATGCAAGATCCTTTTCATTCTCTATCTCCTCGAGTGGAGGTGAATCCATCAGGAGCAGGCGCTTGATACGTGCCTGGCGTATACCGGGCGTGTAGCGTTCCCCGCTTGAAGAGAACTGCTCGAACAATGCATCGAAACCATCGCCCTCGCTGGAAAGCGCATCACCCAACCTGCGCCTGTCGCTCTTTGACTTGTACTCGATGGCCTCACCCAGACGACGATTCAGTGCGATCTCCCAGATGATGCCGGAAGGCTCGTCCTCGGCCAGAGCATCGTCGAGTTCCGTGTCGAATTCGTCCTGCTCGTTGAACTTGAGAAGATCGTAGATCCGCGACATCGCGAGCAATTTCACGTCTCGGGCATATCGGGTCGACGCACCATCATCGGGGAATTGTTCGAGCATCAGAGAGGCGCTCTCGATGACCTGCTCCCAGAACGAGGGGTTCTGAAAGATCAGCGCGCGATCGAGATAAAGATTGACGAGCTCCTCCCAGGCCTGAGGATCGTTCTGGAAGAAGCTGATGCGCTTCTCCATCAGGGGGATGTACTGGCGCTGATAACGTTCGATGGCTTCAGCTTCACTCTCCGGGACGATCTGAAGGAGAACTCTCCGGTAGTCGTCGTAGTACGAAGCATTGCCGGGATCCTTGCCGATCGCACGACCGATGTAACTCAGGGCTTCCTCATAGTTGCCCTGCTTCTCCTCATCGATCCCCTGTTGGAAAGATTTTTCCGCGTCACCGGAAAGGACGAAGTAAGCGATTCCGGTGATTCCGATACACGCGAACAGAAGTGAACCGGCGAGGATCGCGATGAATTTCTTGTTGAGTTTAGTTGCCATCAGTTCGTGCTCTCAGTCGATGAGTTTTCAATTTCTGACCAATCAGGGAGACATCGCATCAACTGCGGCAGCAGCTCACGCGTCATTTCTTCAACGGAATTCTTGTATTCGTCGAGGTAGGAGTCGTCGCTGCCTTCGACTTTGTAGGAGGCCGAGAACTGAACCTTGCAGTAGTAGGCATATTCCTCGGTCCAGTCGAATGCCAGATTTCGAACCCCGAACGAACTCGGTGTGATTCGACCGTTCGCGACGAAGAAATAGCCGCCGACGGTTCGTATGGATGGATCCTTCGCATTCTCGAAGACGATGACCCGAATCTCGATGTCGCCCACCGGCATGTTCACCATCTGGACCTGACCGGTGATGGGGTGCGCCACCTCCCGTGTCACGTAGGGTTCACCCGTCGCTCCGTTGACCTGCGTGCCGGCCGACCAGTCCCCCTGACCGACTTCAAGTGCGTAAACCTCGCCATCGGTCATCTGATTCAATCCCGAGGCGTACCAGCAGCGTTCGGGAATGTGCGGAACGTCATCGATGGCGCCGGTGTAATAAGCGACGTGGACCGACATGCCGACGATCGATTCATCCTCATGCAGGTAGTTTCGATCGATGAAGAGATTCGTACCGAGCGATTCCTGGATCGCATCGCTGTAATCGGCTTCCTTGCCGAACTGGGACCATGCACCAAGTTCAGGTGGAACGGTGTCCAGCGATGCTCGCATGGGCACGGTCTTCTTTTCCAGGAAGACACCGTATTGAACCACGGCGGCACGGAGCGTCACCGCACCGAGAAAGAAGACCAGGATCGCGGCGATCGCGCGTGGAATGATCGGCGCGGTGAATCTCAAGCTTCGACTTTCCTCGGTGCCGGAATGTTCAACCGGTGCTTCGAGAACCAGTTTGCGCACGACCCACATCAGCAGGATGAAGACCAGGAAGGCCGGAATGAGCCAGACAAGTCCCACGAAGGTGTGAAAATCACCGGAGACGAAATCAACGTCGTATCTGGCGAGAAGGCCGAGCGTCATCACTCTGAGCACGTTGACGAAGATCGCCACCGGTATGCCCAGCAGAACCAGAAGAATCCTCTGCCAGCTTCGGGAAAGACCGACATAGGCCATGGCCGTTCCCAGTGCGAGAAAGGCGACCAGCATTCTCATGCCGGAACATGCCTCGGCGACGTTCAGCGGGAATGATTCCACCCCCTGATGAAGCGTGAGGGTGTTCCCCGCGAGGTCCACGTCGAAGCCCATGATGCGAAGACAGAACCAGGCTCCTCGAGCGGAGATGTCCTGAAGATCGTTCGTGATGGGCGTCATGATTCTCTTCGTGATCACCACACCGAATACGAACGTGTAGAACAGGGGGAAGGACATCAATCGAAGACCACGCCATCCGGTGAAGAGAACCAGAAGACCGAAGACCGCCCAGAAGACCCCTCCGGCGCGGACCAGATGATGGATCAACTGCTTCGGACCGATCGATCCGATCGTGAAGATAAGGATTCCCAGCGCGATGAATCCCAGGCCCGCCCACGACGGGGAGAGAGGCCTGGCGGTGATCTCATCCTTCTTCAACAGAATGAACCAGATCGCGATCAAAGGCACCACGAAAATGTGGCCCCAATCGGAGGGTTCCGCGATCGCAAGTCGAACCTGCATGTTGAAGAACGTCCAGAAGCTCAGGCAGAGGGTGATCAAAATCGACAGCCCACACATCCAGAGGATGGTTGGACTTGGTACGTACTCCCGGGATTGAAGGTCGTCCCCCGGAGGCGCATGTCTCTCGCCTGTGAGCGTGCTCATGATCTACTCATCGACCCGTTCTTCTCCCGCATCCACAACGAGAGAAGGATTGACAGTGACAACTTGGACATCCTGTCCAAAGACGAACATGCCACCATGCGAGGTGGCTGTGATCTCCCCTGAAAACGGCCCCCAGAGCCGCTGGAGAGCTATTCGAGAACTACGAACGCACCCCACCCACTGGTTCGGCGGACTTGGGATTTTCATATGAGATCGGCTCAAAAAGACCGAGGCGGATTGGCCAGGAAGACTGCAAGTCATTGGTAAAAATGGCCTTGGAATCCC
>CABYSN010000059.1 GCA_902521645.1 Planctomycetota bacterium | reverse complement strand
ACACCCAGACAGTCCATGCCATCTTCTTTCTCGTCAGTCCGAACGATGATCCAGCCGTTCATCTGCGACTTCTGGCGCAGCTTGCCGCCTGCGTCGAGCAGGAGTCCTTCATGGATGACTGGATTGCTGCTCGACACAGCGATGCGCTGCGTGAGATCCTGCTGCGCGATGATCGCTATCTTCCCCTGCGCCTTCGCAAGGGAGCGCCGACAGGGGCTCTCATCGGCGCCAGGATCAGGGATCTGGGCTTCCCAAGCGGGTGTTTGATCGCAATCATTCGCAGGGGGAGTCAGGCTCTGATTCCAAGTGGTGACATGATGCTTGAATCGGGCGATCGCCTGACCGTGATCGGCGAGGTGGAGGGCATCGAGGAATTAAAACGACGTTTCAAAATAGCGCCTTTTGATGACAAGTAGTGAGATTGATTCTCAGTCTCATGAGTCGCCAACTTTGCCCTCTGTCATGCTTTCAGGTTGCATCATTTCCAGGCAAAGAGCTATCATTCTTGTCCTTGAAGTTGTGGTGATTTTGCTTTCATCATGTCGATGTTAATTGGTCTTTCACTCAGTTTTTAAAGCTATTTTGACGTCGCACTTCCGCTCGTCACGGGTCCGCGCCTCTAGTACGCCGCATCTCGCCAGTGAGCCCTCCGTGTTCCTCTGATGGTGCCTGTTCAAAATGCTTTGTGAAAAATAGAACGAAGTCTTCCTCCCCCCGTTTGTTTCCCGAGTCTTAATGAGCCGCTTCCTCTTTCCAAAATGGTCAAATGCACTCCTGCCGCTGGTCGCGGTGGTGGGTGCGACGATGCCCATTTATGTCTTGTACTTCGTGGCATTCGGGTTCAGTCCGAAGACTCTCGAGGTCGGCTACCAACCCGTCCAGCCCGTGCCTTTCAGCCATGCTCTCCACGCAGGTGAGCTCGGCATGGACTGTCGGTACTGCCACAACACAGTCGAGCGAGCCGACCACGCGGCGATTCCGGCAACGCAGACATGCATGAACTGTCACACGATGATCAAGCCCGAAAGTCCGAAGCTCGAGCCTGTCCAGGCCAGCTATCAGGACGGTCTTCCGATCGAATGGACCAAGGTCCATCACGTCGCCGACTATGCCTACTTCAGTCACCAGGCTCATGTGAATCGAGGCGTCGGCTGCGTCTCCTGTCACGGCAGGATCGATCAGATGGAAGTCGTCTATCAGGCCGAGCCGCTCAGCATGGGGTGGTGCCTCGATTGTCATCGTAATCCCCAACCGAATCTTCGTCCTGTGAGTGAAATCACCAACATGAGCTGGGGTCTCGCCCTCGGCCTCGAAGGTGAAGATCTCATCAAGGCGCAAGCCCTTTACGCCGACCAGCGTGCCGAAGTCGAGAACCTCTATCACATCAACCCTTCCGAGAACTGTTCGACCTGCCATCGCTGAGATGGATGGCGCGCTGGAGCATTGCGTGGACGACCTCAATCCCACACAAGACACGACCCGGAACCCGGACACCCGGGATCCGCTTTCGCCCAGTCTCCAGGGGCGGGATCTGTGGCGTAGTCTTGAGGATCTCTCGCAGACCGAGGAGTTCCAGTCGTTCTCCGATCGTGAGTTTCAGGAAGGCGCGCAGAATCTCGAGGGTGATGATCGTCGTCAGTTCATGAAGATCATGGGTGCGAGTTTCGCATTGGCCGGCCTCGGCACCGCCTGTCGCAGGCTCCCCGAAACCAAGATCGCACCGTACGCGAATCGTCCCGACAATCGCGATCCCGGAGTGTCTGTGGAGTACGCATCGACCTGCGAACTCGGCGGCGTCGCCGTTCCCGTCGTGGTCACGAGCTACGACGGTCGTCCGATCTATCTCCGCGGCAACGGCGATCACCCCGCGATGCCTTCGGACGCCTGTGGTTCGATGGTCCAAGGCACCGTGCTTCAGCTCTACGATCCTCAGAGGCTTCGTGTCGCAACCAATCTCGGCAAAGACAGTTCCTGGAACGCCTTCTCCGGATGGATGAAGACTCGAATGGAATCCCATTCCGAAGGAGCGGGATTGGCGGTTCTTTCCGGAGCTTCCAATGGCCCCACGATCCGAAGCATGAAGTCCCGATTCGCATCGGATATGCCGTCCGCGAGCTGGACCGAGTGGGAAGCCGTCAACGACGACAATGTTCTTCTCGGCACCAAGATGGCCCTCGGTGCGCCGCATGAAGTCTGCGCCGATCTCGCCAACGCCGACATCGTGGTCTCGCTCGACTGTGACTTCCTCGGAAACGATTCCGACAACGGCAACAACCCGGCCGGTTGGGCCAGTCGTCGTCGTCTCGAAGGTGTTCCCGCCGATGCGACCATGTCTCGCATCTACCAGGTCGAACCCATGCTCACGGTTTCCGGGATCGGTTCCGATGAGCGCGTCGCGCTGCGCTCCAGTCTGATACCCGCATTCGCTCGAACGATCGCCAGCCGACTCGGCGTCAGCGGAATGTCGGAGGATGCGGATCTTCTGGCCACGCTCAAGGGAACGATCAACCGTTCGTTCGTCAGTCACAAGGGTGACCACGAGGAAGTCGTCATCACCGATGCCGACATCCTCGGCAAGATGGTCGAGGATCTTCAGTCCCACCGAGGGCGTTGCCTGATTCTCGCCGGTCCGAATCAGCCCGCCGAAGTGCATGCGCTTGCGGCGGTTCTCAACGAGTCTCTCGGGAATGTCGGGCGGACGGTGTCCTATCGTCCTCTCGACCGGACCGAGACGCGTGTCGAAGCACTTGCGGCTCTGGTCAAGAGCATGAACTCAGGCGCCGTCAAGACCCTCGTGATCTTCGATGGCAACCCCGTCTACGACGCTCCATCGGATCTGGCATTCGCGAAGGCTCTCGCCAAGGTCGAGAAGGTCGTCTTCATCGGCACGTCCTTGAACGAGACGACCGACACCGGCGCACTCGAGTGGATCGTTCCCGGTGCCCACTATCTCGAGGCCTGGGGTGATGCCACCGCGAAGGACGGCACGATCTCGATCGTGCAACCTCTGATCCATCCTCTGGTCGACGATTCCCAGGGTGGGCGAAGCATGCTTGAAGTGCTCGCCATGATGATGGGTGACGAAGAGGTCGATGGGCTTGAAATACTTCGGACCAACGCGCGCTCGCGCTTCGCCGGTGACGAGTACGCCTTCGAACGTTTCTGGCGACAGACGCTCTCCGACGGCTTCGAGAAGGGGACCTCCACGAAGTCGATGACTCCGGGTGTGGTGTCGGGTGCATCCAGTGCGATCGCTCGTGCCTCGGCTTTCGTTCCCGCGGCCGGCGATATCGAGCTCGTGATCTATCAGGACGGCCGTGTGTACGACGGTCGCTTCGCGAACGTCGGTTGGATGCAGGAACTTCCTGATCCGGTCAGCAAACTGACCTGGGACAATGCAATCTACCTCGGACCTCAGCTGGCCTCCGACCAGGGCCTCCTCTCCGGTGACATGGTTTCTCTCGACACCGCCAACGGCGGCATCGAAGCCGTGGTCATGGTGATGCCGGGGTGGGCACCCGGCACCTGCTCGCTTTCCATCGGCTACGGCCGTTGCGAAAATGCCGGATCGATCGCCTACGGCGCGGGATTCGATGCCTATCCGCTTCGACGCTCCGAAGGCATGGGTCTGATTCGCAAGGTCTCCCTCAAGAAGACGGGTTCGACCTACCCGCTTGCCTCGACTCAGGACCACGGTATTTCGGGTGCTCTCGACAAGTCGGTGCCAGAGGCCGGCATTCAGGAACGCCTGCCGTCCATCGTTCGCGAAGGATCCCTCGAGACCTATCAGCAGGACCCTGGTTTCAACAAGGGGCTTGCGCACGTCGCTCACTCGCTCTCGCTGTGGGAGGAGACCAATCTCGATGGGGCCAAGTTCCGTTGGGCGTTGTCGGTCGATCTGACGACCTGCACCGGTTGTTCCGAATGTGTCGTGGCTTGTCAGGCGGAGAACAACATTCCGGTCGTCGGAAAGGATCAGGTCATCCGTGGTCGCGAGATGAGCTGGATTCGCGTGGACCGCTACTTCAAGGGGGGAACCGCTTCGAATCCCGAGCAGGTCGTCACCCAGCCGGTCTGCTGTCTTCACTGTGAAAACGCGCCCTGCGAGCAGGTCTGTCCCGTTGCCGCCACCGTTCACGATCATGATGGGCTGAACGTGATGGTCTACAACCGCTGCATCGGCACTCGATACTGCAGCAACAACTGTCCGTACAAGGTGAGGCGATTCAACTGGTTCGACTACCAGCGCCGCGAACCTGTCCGAGAGCAGGAAGGTCTCTTCGCGGTCAAGCCGAGTTATTACACCAGTGACGGACCGAGTGATTTCCGCCGCATGCAGTTCAATCCCGAAGTCACGGTTCGAAGTCGTGGCGTGATGGAGAAATGTTCGCTTTGCGCGCAGCGAATCGCGCAGGCCAAGATCAAGTACAAGAACGAGTGGGCCCGTGCTGGCGGGGGAGCCACCGGCAAGGATTGGTCCATTCCCGATGGTGCCGTTCGGTGTGCCTGCGAGGAAGCGTGTTCGACCGGCGCGATCGTGTTCGGTGATCTCAATGATCCCGACAGCAAGGTCGCCAAGATGTTCACGAATCCACGAACCTACGATCTTCTCGCCGAGCTGAACACAAAGAATCGCGTGAAGTACATGGCGCTTGTCACCAACCCCGCGTTTGAACGTGGGGTCCATGGGGGAGCGCACGGTCATGGCGATCACGGTCATGGCGATCACGGTCATGGCGATCACGGTCATGGCGATCACGGTCATGGCGATCACGGTCATGATGATCATGACCACGACCACGGCGACAAGCATGCTTCAGCCAGTCATCCCGGCAAGGTGGTGCGCGAGTCATGACTTCCATCAACGTCGATAGGAAAATCCAATCCCGAGATACCGACAACACGCAGGACGTTCCCGGTTCGCGTGCGCCGCTTGTCCTCAACATGGACAAGTTCAATCAGGTCACGCAACAGGTCTGTCAGATCGCCGAGGCGCGTCGTACTCCTATGGCCTGGTACATCACCTTCGCTATCGGGCTCGGCCTGCTGAGTCTTCTCGGATTCTGCATCGTCTACCTCATCGTGACGGGAGTGGGTGTCTGGGGATTGAACAATCCCGTGATGTGGGCATACGACATCACCAACTTCGTCTTCTGGGTCGGCATCGGCCATGCGGGAACCTTGATCTCGGCCATTCTCTTTCTCTTCCGTCAGAAGTGGCGTACCGGAATCAACCGATTCGCAGAAGCCATGACCATCTTCGCAGTGATGTGTGCGGGCATCTTCCCGGGCATCCATGTCGGTCGTGTCTGGGTGGTCTACTGGTTGTTCCCGCTTCCCAATCAGATGGAGATGTGGCCTC
Source organism: Planctomycetota bacterium (assembly GCA_902521645.1). Lineage (GTDB taxonomy): Bacteria > Planctomycetota > Phycisphaerae > Phycisphaerales > SM1A02 > UBA8087. Next base: position 1,910 of record CABYSN010000059.1, on the reverse strand, counting down.
AGTTCCGAAGTCCGCTGCTCTGGGACGTCTTCGCGGTCGGCACCTACTTCACCGTCTCATTGCTCTTCTGGTTCACGGGACTGGTCCCCGACCTCGCCACGCTGCGAGACCGTGCCAAGGGCAAGATCCAGCAGATCGCCTATGGAGCTTTCTCGCTCGGATGGAGAGGCAGCAACCGTCACTGGCACCGCTATGAACGCGCCTATCTGCTTCTCGCCGCGCTCTCGACCCCTCTGGTCCTTTCCGTTCACTCCGTGGTGTCCTTCGACTTCGCAACCAGTCAGTTGCCCGGATGGCACACGACGATCTTCCCTCCGTATTTCGTCGCAGGCGCGATCTTCTCCGGATTCGCGATGGTCGTGACGCTCGCCATCCCGGCGCGCGAGATGTTCGGTCTGAAGAACCTGATCACGCTTCGACACCTCGACAACATGAACAAGGTCATCCTCTTGACCGGTTGCATGGTCGGCTACGCCTACGCGATGGAATTCTTCATCGCCTGGTATTCGGGTGCGATCTACGAGAAGTTCGCCTTCATCAACCGTGCGTTCGGTCAGTATTGGTGGGCCTACCTGTTGATGGTCAGTTGCAACGTCATCACGCCGCAGCTCTTCTGGTTCAAGGCGATCCGCACATCGATCCCGATCATGTTCGTCCTGAGCCTTCTGGTGAACGTCGGCATGTGGTTCGAACGTTTCGTGATCATCGTGACCAGTCTCGCCAATGACTTCCTTCCATCCTCCTGGGACGTCTTCACGCCCACCTGGGTGGACATCGGCACCTTCTTCGGAAGCTTCGGCCTGTTTCTCGTCATGTTCATGTTGTTCTGTCGCTTCCTGCCGATGATCGCCATCGCGGAAGTGAAGGCCGTCATGCCGGAGGCTGACCCGCACTTCGGTGATGATCACGGTCATGACGATCACGACTCAGAGGAGTCAAAGGAGGTCCGAGCGTGAGTGAGACCCCCAAGGCATCCACTGTCAAGAGCGACTCGCCCTCCCGCGCCTACGGCCTGATCGCGGAATTCGAAACACCCGCTCAGATCATGAAGGCCGCCGAACGTGTCCGTGATTCCGGCTACAAGTGGTGGGACTGCTGCACTCCGTTCCCGGTTCATGGCCTCGATCAGGCGATGGGGATTCGTCCGACGATCCTTCCCATCATCGTGTTCTTCATGGGGATGGCTGGAACCTCCGCGGCCTTCGTGCTTCAGTCCTTCACCAACGCCTCCGACCTGACCGTCTGGGCCGGCGTCTGGGTGACCGGGTATCCCTTCCTGATCTCCGGCAAGCCCTTCATGAGTCTGCCGGCCTTCATTCCCGTGATGTTCGAACTCACCATCCTGTTCGCGGCACTTTCAACCTTCGGGTTGATGTTCGCATTCAATGGACTGCCTCAGCTTTATCACCCCTTGTTCCGCAGCAAGAGGTTCCGACGCGCCACCGATGATCGATTCTTCATCGTGATCGAGGCTCGTGATCCGCATTACTTCAAGGCTCGCACCCGCGAATTTCTGGAGTCCCTGGATCCGATCGCCGTCGAGGAAGTGAAGGACTGATCCCATGATGCCACCAAGAATCCTCTTCTTCGCCGTAGCGCTCCTGTCTCTTCTCGCGCTGATTCCGTTCGCGGTGATCGCGTGGGTTCGTTCCGCACCATCGCCGGGGCGTCCGATCCACATCATTCAGGACATGGATTTCCAGCCCAGATTCAACACGCAGACGATCAATCCACTCTTCCAGGATGTCCGAGCGATGCGACCTCAGCTTCCCGGTGTCGTCGCGCTGGGCGAAGTCGGAACACCTCACTTCACGGATGGCGTCGTCGATGGCAACTGGGCTGCCGTCCTCCCCGCTCAGACACCGATGTCGATGGAACTTCTCAAGCTCGGTCAGAGCCGTTACAACATC
>CABYSN010000058.1 GCA_902521645.1 Planctomycetota bacterium | reverse complement strand
GCTTCGACATCGACATCCGGAGACCTGCGGATTCCGGACGGAACGAGAGCCCTTCATGAACGAACGCACAGAGCTGAAGAAGATCGAGGAACTGCGCCTGGCAGTCGAGTCGAAAAACTGGTTCGACGCCGTGCAGGTCGGCGAGACTCTCATGTCCGAGGGTGTCAGCCCTATCCAGGTCCTCAAGCATGCCGCGAAGGCGAACATCGAAGTTGGAAACAATGCCACCGCTCTTCTCCTGCTGGAGTCGATTCATCGGAACGACCCGGATGACATCCCGATTCTGATCGCATTGACCAGAGCCCAGGTGAACCTCGGGGATGCGGAGAATGCGCTCAAGAACTTCACCTCACTCACATCGACAACGAGCTCGACGACCCCCAAGCAACGGCACATGATCCGACTTGATATCGCGGATCTCCTGCTGAGACTGAACCAGCTCGACGCACTCGAGGACATGCTCCGGGAATGGCAGTCCCGGAAACTCGAAGGCCCGAGGATCGCCAGCCTCCGACACAAGCTGCAACAGGCAAGAGGCCGTCTCGACGAAGCTGCCGATGGATTCGAATCCCTGACGAAGGATCCGAAGATCGGGAACGGGTTGCGACTGCAGACCTTGTTCGATCTCTCGAAAGTGCTCGATCGACTTGGTCGCCATGACGAGGCATTTGAAGCGGCCAGGCAGGCCAACGAGGATCCGCTCGGTGATGCCTTCCCATTCGACCGCGAGGCCTATCGCGCCGAAACCGATCGAATGATCCGATTCTTCACCCCGGAGAGGTTCGAGCAGATCAAAAGCGGAAACGAGCAGGATGACAGTTCGGTGTTCATCATCGGCATGCCTCGAAGCGGCACGACCTTGACGGAGCAAGTCATCTCGGCGCACCCCGATGCGGCGGGAATCGGCGAACAGCGAGAACCGATCGTCGCGTGCGACATGCTCGCACACCTGACTGGAACACCGTTCCCGGAATGCCTCACGGAGGCCTCTGAGAAGGACATCGCCAGTCTGGGATCGAGATATCTGAAGATGAGCCGAAGTCTTTCAAACGATGCGAGACGCATCACCAACAAGGCACTGGGACTCGACAGATCATTGGGATTGATTGAGGCCATGCTGCCGGGATCCCGGGCGATCTTCGTCAGGCGCCACGAGCTCGACAACCTTCTGTCGATCTACCTGCACCCTCTGCCGGCAAGACTCCATCCCTGGAGCCGTTCGATCGAGGACATCGTCTTCGTGCGCCGTGAGTTCGATCGCTTGCTTGCGCATTGGCTGGAAGTGTCGTCACTCCCGATATTCGAGCTTGAATACGAGGCATTCACGCGAAACCAGGAATCCACCACCGAACGCCTTCTCGAATTCCTGGGGCTCCCCCCTGCCGAGGAGTGCCTGAGGTTTCATGAGTCCAGGCGCTACGTGAGAACACCATCGTACGATCAGGTGGACAAGCCGCTGAATCAGAATGCGATCGAAAGATGGCGTAACTACGAACGACATCTGGGACCGGCGATAGAGGCCTTCGGCGGATGAACCGATCGCCCTGCGCTCAGTGCTCTGGAAAATCGATCGTTCGCTCGATCGCTTCCGCGAGTCTTTGATCGTAGTCCGAGGAACTGATCTCGATGCCGCCCAATCGAGCGATGTGATCATTGGCGAGCTGGGTGTCGAGGAGCAGAAAACCGGATCGCCGAAGACGCTCGACCAGATGCACGAGACACACCTTGCTTGCATCCGTCCCTCCGAGATCCGGCCGGCTGAACATGCTTTCACCGAAGAATGCCGATCCGATGTGCACGCCGTAGAGCCCTCCGACGAGCTCCCCCTCGCGCCACGCCTCGATGGAATGAGCGAATCCACGGTCGAAAAGCTCGAGATAGGCGACCAGCAGAGGCTCCACCATCCAGGAACCGTTTTCCGCCGAACGAGGCACCGCACACTCGCGCATCACCCGTTCGAAGCAGGCGTCGACCGTGATCTTGAAACGGCCCGATCGGACCCGACGCGCAAGTGACGAGGAGACATGCACCGCGTCGAGTGGAAGAATGCCGCGAAGCGCGGGCTTGAACCATTCGATCACGCCGAGCTCGGGATCGGCCATGGGAAAGATCCCGTTGACGTACGCCTTCAGAAGCAGGTTTCCATCCAGTTCGGGATGCATGTCTTCGACCGTCATGGAGGAAGAGTCTAGACTGTTGGAACCAACAGGGCGTCCGCCCCCGGAGAATCCAGCATGCAGAACGACCAAAGACAACTTCCCTTTCTGGGAAGCCTCCAACTTGAAGTGCTGCAGGCCAGCCAGACCTCGCTGCACGGAGATCTGTACTTCGACCTCATGGTGCGAGAATCAGGCAACCAGGGTTCAGAGCCGTTCATGATCCGAGTGGCCAAAGGCGCATGCGTGGTCTCACCGACCCCGGGAGTGATGGTCAAGGCGGAGTTCCTGAGCGGTCAGGTCGAACGGCTGACACCGGCCTGAGAGCATCCTGAATTCGGACCATCCCTCGGGTGCGTCAGCCCTTGGGGACCGAAACCGTGCGAACCTGGCAGAACTGTCGGTGCCCCATGGGCCCCGAATGGAAGCCGTATCCTGACCCCTTCGCACCCACCCACGGCGATCCTGAAGCGCCGCCACACCCGGAGTTCACACCGACCATGCCGGCCTGGATGTGTCGGGCGACGCTCGCGGCATGTTCCGTCTCACCCCAGACACAGGCACCCAGTCCGTAGGGCGTGTCGTTGGCGAGTTCGATCGCCTCTTCATCACTCGAGATCCGCTGGATGCAGGCGACGGGACCGAAGGTCTCATCGCGCATGATCCGCATGTCGTGCGTCAGACCGGCGAGAACCGTCAGAGGCACGAAGTTGCCTTCGCCGGAATCACCACCATGAAGGACTCTCGCGCCATCTGAGACGGCTTCTTCGATCTGCGCCGTGACGAGAGATTTCTGTTGCGTGGTGATCATCGGTCCGATCGTGACCCCCTCCTCCATCCCGTTGCCCTGAACCAGTTCACGGGTCTTCTCGACGAAGCGGGTTTCGAAATCATCGGCGATCTTCTCATCGACGTAGATGCGTTCGGTCGAGACGCAGACCTGTCCGGCATTCCGAAAGGCGTTGCGAACACCGAACGCGACGGCCGCATCAAGGTCGGCACCTTCGAGGACGACCATGGGGTCCTTGCCTCCGAGCTCGAGGATCACCCGCTTCAGGCCGTTGCTGGCCGAACCGAGGATGTGCTCTCCGGCCGATTTGCTGCCGGTGAAGACGATGAGGTCGATGTCCGCGGAGACGAGCGCCTTCCCCTGGACTTCATCACCATGAATGATCTGAAGGACGCCTTCCGGGAGGAATTCGTTGATGACATCGCAATAGGCCTGAGCGCAGAGCGGGGTCTCTTCCGAAGGCTTGAGAATGATGGTGTTTCCGGAGATCAAGCCCGGCAGGACCGCCTGGTGAGGCATCAGGATCGGAAAGTTCCAGGGGGTGATCGCGGCACAGACACCCAACGGATCGAAGTAGAGTGTGGTCGAACGGTTGTCGTCTTCGAGAGATTGCGGTGCGACCGCGGCGATGATCTCGTCGATGTCCTCCGACCAGCTGCTCGCGGCGTATCCGACTTCGCCCACGCCTTCCGCGAGTGGCTTGCCCATCTCGCGCGTGAGAATCTCACCGATCCGGTCCGCTTCCTCGGCCAGACGCGCGCCGATCGGTCTCATGATGTCGGCACGTTCCTGAATGCTCAGCTTCGACCATGCCGACTGAGCGGCGCGGGATCGCTCGACGATCGCAGGCATGTCTTCGGCAGCGGTCACGGGAACGGCATCGACCGCCTCGCCGGTGGCCGGGTTGAAGGAAACGAGTTCGTTTGCATTGGTGGTGTGGGTGCTCATTCGAGCATGGTAGATGAAAGAGATGGATGTCGCCGAATGAAGACCTTTGAAAAAGGGGTTTCAGTCGTCGTTTTCACCGATTCCCACCCTGTGGGGATCGTACAATCGCCCGAATGAAGACACTACTTAACACGATCGTGATGCTTGGCATCCTCACCGCTCCTGCCAGGGCGCAAACGCTCACCCAGGACACCGTGATCGAGATCACCGCGACATGGACGCAGCAACCGGACGGGTGGACATACCCCATCAGCATCGACGTGCCGGATGTGATGCCGAAGGGCGGTTTTCCCGTCTGCATCCTGCTGCATGGTGCCAACAACGAACCGGAAGGTCTCATGAATTCCATGCGCGAGCATCTTCCGAACCACGTCCTGGTCGGACCATCGGGGTATCTTCAGCACTGGAACATCTGCAACGAGCCAAGTGACGCACCGGACGTCGAGATGATCGAGGAACTCGTGAATCGTCTCCAGACGTTCGAGAACATCAACCCGGACGCGATCCGGCTGATCGGATCTTCAAACGGAGCGGCTCTCGCCAACCGAGTCTTCATCGAAAACAGAAATCAGGGCATCGATGCGGTGGTCACGGTGATCTCCCAGCTTTCAGAGATTCAGTTTAGAAACGATTCATATCGCAAACCGGCCGATCAGCCCGTCGAGGAAGCACCGTTCTGCGGATATCTCGAATCGACAGACCCGTTGACGACACGGCGCTACCTGAACATCTGCAACGTCAATGACGGCACGATCCCCTACGAGGGGGGATATGCTCCGGTCAGTGGGATCTCCTACCTGGAGGCTCGAATTGCCGCCTATCAGGTCGCTCGCAAGAAAGGGTTCGACGGCTCACCCGACCTGAGCGACGGCGAGCAGCTCGGTGATGCGAACGTCTGGAAATATTCCTACCTCAATGACACCGTCATTCATCTTCGCGGCTTCGAGGACCATGGCTGGAACCCTGAGATGCGTGCGTTCACGGGAACGTTTCTCTCGACCTGGCCTGTCGAATCGAACTGCACGGGCGATTTCGACGGTGATGGAGAGGTCGGCGGTGCGGATCTCGCAACGCTTCTCTCAGCCTGGAATTCGAACGATGCGGAGACGGACCTCGACGGCAACGGAATCGTGGAAGGCGCGGATCTCGCCATCGTTCTCGGAAAATGGGGCTTGTGCAGATGACGTCGGGAGGCGCCACGATCCCAGCCCTGGGGGTGACGTGACCGTCATCTCCGAACCACTCTTCTCCAGAGCCCGGCGAGGTCGAAGCCCGAGGTCACATGCAGAGCGGATCCACGAGGCCTAGACTGGTCGCGGAAGACCGGAATCAGTTCGTCTGAAGGGACTCGGACCGTGGACCCCATCTTCGACATGCTCTCCAGATACTGGGGATATGACAGCCTGCGACCGCTTCAGGAAGAGGCGATTCGCTGCAATCTCGATGGACGAGACTCCCTGCTGGTGATGCCGACGGGTGGCGGCAAGAGCCTGACCTACCAACTTCCCCCGCTGGTCGCGGAGAGTCTCGACATCGTGATCAGCCCGTTGGTCGCTCTCATGAAGGACCAGGTCGATGGACTGCGCGAGGCAGGCATCTCCGCCATCGCCTTCGACGGCGGACTCAGTCATTCGGAACGAATGAAGATTCGAAAGGAACTCGAGGAAGGGGTCCATCGTCTTCTCTTCGTCTCACCGGAAATGCTCCTTGGTGGCTCCCTGATCGGATTCATACGATCTCTTTCCATTCGTTCCGTCGCGATCGATGAAGCGCATTGCATCAGTCAATGGGGCCATGACTTCCGTCCCGAATATCGCCAGCTCGCCGCCCTGCGTGACTTTCTGCCGGGTGTCTCGATTCATGCCTGCACCGCGACCGCGACCCCTCGGGTTCGCGACGACATCGTGCAGCAGCTCCAATTGAGAAATCCCGAGATCATGGTCGGTTCCTTCGACCGACCCAATCTGACCTACCGGATCCGTCCGAGGGAGAATCGCAAGAAGCAGTTGCTCGAGGAAGTGCGTCGACATGCGGGTGAGGCGGTCATCATCTACGCGCTCAGCCGCAAGGACACCGAACAGATCTCGGAGGGGCTGCGTTCGGGCGGCGTCTCGGCGGCCCACTACCACGCCGGCCTGACCCGAGAGGAGCGAAGCAGGGTGCATGACGCCTTCGCACGCGAACAGCTCGACGTCGTGGTCGCCACCGTCGCCTTCGGCATGGGCATCGACCGCAGCAACGTGCGCGCGGTGATACACGCCTCGATGCCGAGGTCGGTGGAACACTATCAACAGGAGACCGGGCGTGCCGGCCGGGACGGTGACCCTGCGGAATGCGTGCTGCTCCACTCCTACGCCGACGTCGAACGATGGCGCAGTCTCGCCGAGCGTTCCTTCAACGAGGCGATGGCGGAGACCGACGATCCGGATCAACTGCGAATCGCATTCCGGGCACAGGAAGCGCTGCTGCAGGACATGAACGCGATCGCCACCAGTGCGGTGTGCCGCCATCGCGCGCTGGTCGAGTATTTCGGACAGACCTACGACAAGGAGGATTGCGGCAGCTGCGACGTCTGCCTGGGCGAGGTCGATCTGATCGAGGATGCCACCACCATCGCACGCAAGATCCTCTCCTGCGTCGCACGAGTCGAGGAACGATTCGGCGTGCAGCATGTGGCGGACGTCCTGACGGGCGCGAAGACCGACATGATCAGACGCTGTGGACACGATCAGCTCTCGACCTACGATCTGCTCTCGGAGTTCAGCAAGTCGGCGGTCTCGAACCTGATCCATCAACTTCTGGAACAAGGCTGGCTGTCACGGAGTCCGGGCGATCGACCGGTGGTGCAACTCAACGCCAGATCCTCGCCACTGCTTCGAGGCGAGGTCGAAGTCTCACTTCTCCGGCCCAAGACCAAGGTCGATCGCAGGACTTCCAAGGCTGAGGAGGCGTCCTGGGAGGACGTCGACCGGGATCTCTTCGAACACCTCAGAATGCTGCGCAAGACCATCGCGGAGGAGATCGGGAAGCCCCCCTACGTCGTCTTTCCGGACACCACCCTTCGCGCTCTGGCCAAGCATCGACCCGCTTCCGATGAGACCCTCACCTTCATTCGCGGGATCGGAGAGACGAAGCGTCGTCGCTACGGGGCCCGTTTCCTGACGGCTCTGGATGACTGGAACGATGAACACGGCGGTGGACGTGACCTCGGTTTGACGGCATCATGAGCATGACCCAAACGGAGGAATGACCATGCCGGACCCTGTCGAACTGAACACAGCCCGATCGACCGGAATGAGATGGGGCCGTGCATGCCTTGTGTCACTTGGCGTGATGGTGCTGATGATCATCGTTCTGCGCCTGATGGGTCGACCCTGGATCTGCGAATGCGGCAGCGTCAAACTCTGGCACGGCGAGGTGGTGAGTTCGGAGAATT
>CABYSN010000057.1 GCA_902521645.1 Planctomycetota bacterium | reverse complement strand
TCTCCAGCACGCATCGTGGTCGTTTGGATCCGTCGAGAATCACGGTGAGCATGCCCGGAGCAAGTGGCACCTCGAATTCGTGTTCCCATGACCATGCCGAAGAGCAGGTGGCGGTCTTCGTCCCAGCCAGAACCAGTGTCAGCAGATCGTCCGCCATCTGCACCGACTCGCCGTCGCCGAATGCATCGATCACGATGTCCGCGTGCGAAGCGTTCATTCCCGGATCGCTTTCAAGGAAGCGTGCGATGAAGGCCTGAACCTCCGGGCTTTCATCTTCGAGGTCGATCCGGGTCATGGTTCGGTCACTTGGACTTGGAAGCCTTGGCGTCTTCGATGATCTTCAGAAGCAGCGCCTTCGAGTCGATTCCGGTGCCGCTCCATCGCATCACGTGTCGGTTGTCGATCACGATCGAGGGATAGGTCGCCTTCCAGGTGCGCTTCTTGTCGGTGTCGTCCAGGTCGAGCCTTTTCTGGACTTCGGCCGAGTCCATCATCGCACGCAACGCACTGGTCTCAAGACCCGTCGCTGCAGCGACCTGTGCGGCGATGGTCATGCTCGACATGTTGCCGCCGGCACGAATGCACCAGTCATGGGCTTTCCAGCGGGCTTCGTCGCCGCCAAGCAGTCGGCTCGCCTCGACGACCTTGGCCATGTTCATGGAGACGTCGTAGTTCCAGAGATCGCCCTTCGGTTCGAAGGGGGTGTGTCGGAAGGTCAGCTTCAGCGGCTGGCCTTCTCGCATCAGTTCCTGGATCAACGCTTCTGCGGTCAGCGTGGTGGGGTGCTGGTAGTCGCCGTAGATCACGACTTCGATCGGTCCGTCTCCGTACCACGAGGAGTCGATCACGCCGCGGAAACGCTTGGATCGTCCGCTCTTCCAGTCCAGGAACAGACGTTCCATCCGATCGGGCGGCGCGACCTGCTCGGTCTTCCCGCTTTTGGCGGCCATGTCGATCGTCTTGGCCAACGATCCGACGCTGCCCAGATACCACTTGTATTCGACGCCGTTGATGAAGATCATCGGTGTGAAGTAGATGCCCAGCTCGAAACCGTCGACCGCATCCGCTCTGACGTCCTCCAGCGTCCGTGGCAGGTTCATCGTCTTGATGAAGACGGTCGGATCGAATCCGAGTTGTCTCAGCGAATTCGAGAATGATGCCTGGGTGAACGAACCCGAGTTCTTGAACAGCCAGTTGTGCATTTTCTCGAGACCTTCGTCACCCTGAAGGATCCTGGCGGCTTCCGCGGCCCGTGCCGCCCAGCACGCGTTGGGGTGTCGATTCGCCTTGACACTCTGGTTGCAGTCCGGGCAGAAGGGGTAGTGCTTGATCGCGAACGAGACGTCGTCGCGCTGGCGCAGGATGTTCTCGGCCTGGGTTTCGAAACGCTTGCAGTCCGGGCATTGGTAGTCGGTGAACATCACGACCTTGACCGCCGCATCTTCCGGTCCGAGCACGTTTCTGGACTCGAGTCTTCGAAGCGTCGATTCGTCCGAATTCCCTTTCAGGATCTCGGCTTGATTGGTCGCCAGTTCCGAGGCATTGCGTGACTCGATCATGTCTCTTCTCAGTGGAAGGACGATCGCAAGAGCCACGGTCAAACCCATGAACACGGACGCACTGACGACGTACACCCGTCTGGGCAGTCCGCTCCCCTCTGAGGATGCCTGTTTCCTGACGATCAGCTCGCAGCAGATCCAGGCGATCAGATTGCCACCGTGCGCGGTGGCGCACCAGCGGCAGAACGCGCCTTCTGTGATCATCACCACCACGAACATGATGGAGGCGAGCATCCCCAGACGCATCAGAGTGCGAACGCCCCGTCCCGGTGTCGCGATGACCCAGGCGACCAGCAGTGCGGTGAAGTAGGTGAAGCCCACGAAGGACACTGGCCATTCGATCAGTGGGATCCGACCCCAGACACCTGAAGTGACCTTGTCGCATCCGCTGTTCGGGCCGCATCCCGGGAGTTGTTCGATGAAACCCAGCGCGACCAGAACGAGAACGAGCGAGCCGATCGTCGCCGTCAGGACTCCGAGAATGCCCAGGATTCTCAGGCCGTTCATTCCACTGTTCTTCTGCGTGTCGTTCATGCGTCTCCTGTCACGTGATTTTCGATCAGATCGCGTCGAGGCCCACATGGATATCGGCGATCAGGTCGTCGCAGTCTTCAATACCGACTGAAAGTCTGACGAGGGAGTCGCTGATCCCGAGCTTCGCTCTGGATTCGGCCGGGACCGTGGCGTGGGTCATGATCGCGGGGTGCTCGATCAGACTTTCGACGCCCCCGAGACTTTCGGCCAGCGCGAACAGGGAGACATTCTCGAGGAACCGCCGTGACTCATCGAGTCCGCCCTTGAGGAACACCGTGATCATGCCTCCGAATCCGGGTCCGTCGGGAAGCCCCATCTGCTTGGCCGCGACCGCATGCTGCGGATGACTTTCCAGTCCTGGGTAGACGACCCTTTCCACCTTGTCATGCGCTTCAAGCATCTCGGCGATGGCCATCGCGCTCTCGCAGTGACGCTCCATGCGCAATCCCAGCGTCTTGATGCCGCGAAGGCACAGGTACGCATCGAACGGGCCCATGACCGAGCCGATCGCGTTCTGCAGGTAGCGGATCCTCTCCGCGAGTTCAGGCACCCGGGTGACCAGCACGCCGCCGACGACGTCGCTGTGTCCGCCCAGATATTTCGTGGCCGAATGCATCACCACGTGCATGCCCAGTTCCAGCGGACGCTGCAGCACGGGCGAGCAGAAGGTGTTGTCGGCGACCGCGATGGCGCCGTGGTCGTCCGCGATCTTCGCGATCCTCGCGAGATCGGAGACCTTCAGAGTCGGGTTGGTGGGGGACTCCACCCAGACCATCTTGGGCTTGTGCTCGGCGAAGGCGCGTTCGACCGCCTCGAAATCCGTCATGTCGACATAGACCGGCTTGAGCCCCTGGCTGCGTTCGCGGACCAGCGACATCAACCGGTAGGTTCCTCCGTACATGTCGTCCATGGCGAGAATGGTGTCACCGGTGGACAGCAGCTCGAGGCAGGTGGCGGTCGCCGCCATCCCCGTCGCAAAGGCGAATCCGCCGTGTGAGACGTCCTGTTCCTCGCTGATCCCGGTGCTTTCCAGATTCGCGATCGCCCGTTCGAACCCGTATCTGGTGAGGTTGTGGCTTCGCGAGTACTCGTAGCCCTTGTGGACGCCCGGTGATTCCTGGGCATAGGTGCTCGACGTGTAGATCGGAGGCATGACGGCTCCGGTCACTTCGCAGTTCTGCTGGCCGCCGTGAATGCATCTCGTGAGGATGTGCGCATCTTTTTTCATCGTTCGTATCCGTGTTCAGGGGAGCTGCTTGCGCAGGAAGTTGATCACATCGATCCGGGTGATCAGGCCGTAGAAATTGTCTTCGTCCGCGACGATCGCGACCTTGTCGTTCTCAAGAATTTTCAGGACGTCGTCGATCGATCCATCGGGAGTGATCGTCTCGAGTCTGGTGGTCATGTGCTCGGAGACCGGGGTGTTTCCCGCCGCCTGATGCCTGGTCATGGCCAGCAGGACGTCCGATTCGTCGAGCAGTCCCTCCACCCCTCCGTCGTCGTCGAGGACCGCCATCTGACTGACGTCGTACATGCGCATTCTTCGAACCGCCTGGGCCAGGGGTTCGTGACGGGCGAGGGTGTAGTCCTCGCCGTCCAGATGCCGACGTGAGATCAGATCACGGATGTTGCCATGTTTGGGTCGATCGATGAATCCCTGGTCGATCATCCAGTGGTCGTTGAACATCTTCGAGAGGTATTTCGCGCCGTTGTCGCAGATCAACGTGACGACCCGCTTGGGTTCGGTCTGTTCGCGGCAGTAGCGCAGCGCTGCATTCAGGAGGGTGCCGACGCTCGAACCCGCGAGGATCCCTTCCTTCTGAAGCAGTTCCCGTGCGGTCATCATGGCGTCGCGATCATGGATGGCATAGGCGGTGTCGACGAGTTCGAGATCCAGCACGTCTGGAACGAAGTCCTCGCCGATGCCCTCGACCAGCCAGGATCCGGCCTCCACTTCCCTGCCCTCATTGACCAGAGGTTCGAGGATGGAGCCATTCGGATCCGCAAGCACCATCTGTACGGAGGGGTCCTGCTTCTTGAGAAAACCTCCGACACCGGTCACGGTTCCACCGGAGCCGACCCCTGCGACGAAGGCGTCGATGCGACCTTCCATCTGTTCCCAGATCTCGGGTCCGGTGGTGTCGAAGTGTGCCGCGGCATTCGCATCGTTGGCGAATTGATTGATGTAGTACGCGCCCGGTCGTTCGGCTGCGATTCGTGCCGCGACGTTCTGGTAGTAGTCGGGATGTTCGCGGGTGACATCAGAACGACTGAGCATGACCTCCGCGCCCATGGCTCGAAGATGGGAGATCTTCTCATCAGACATCTTGTCCGGAACGACCACCATCACCGTGTAGCCCTTCTGGCTTCCGACGAGCGCGAGCGCCAGTCCGGTGTTTCCGGCGGTGGCCTCGACGATCAACCCACCGGGCTTGAGCTCGCCTCTGGCCTCCGCGGCTTCGATCATGGACACCGCGATGCGGTCCTTGATCGAGTTTCCGGGGTTCATGGATTCCATCTTGACGAACAGGCGGCAGGGGCCGGTGTCCATCTTCGTCAGCTCGAGCATCGGGGTGTTGCCGATCATCTCGAGGACGTTGCCATAGACGGGTGCGGGACGTGTCTTGCTTGATTCTGTCATCTGAGGGGTGTCTCCGATCCTCCATGGTACGGACTTGTCGTCGGTTCGCTACGCTTCATCCCGTGTCCGACCATTCATCCGACATCTCGCTCGAAAAGGGTCCTGAAGGGCTCGAACTTCGCAGGCCCGGTGATCGGCCGGGGCAGGGGGTTCGTGCGGCTTTCGAGGGCGTCTCAACGCGTGGTCATCCTTTTGCCAAACTCCTGCATGGCTGTGATGGCCCGGTAATCGACGCGACCGCCGGCCTTGGTGGAGATGCCGGGGTCCTGGCCGCGCTTGGCAGGCGGGTTCTTGCGATCGAGCGCGAGCCGCGGCTCTTCAGACTGCTTCAGGAGGCGCATGCGAGGATCCAGTCATCGGAACTTCGGGAGAGAATCAGTCTTCTCGAAGGTGATGCGATCGAAAGACTGGCTTCTCCGCCCGAGGCGTTTCGTTCGCCCGCTGCGATCATTCTCGATCCGATGTATCCCCCGCGTCGAAAAAGCAGTGCGTTGCCGTCCAAGGGCATGCAGGCATTGCGACTGCTGCATGGTGAGGACGTCTCGAGCACGCCGGACTCGCTCCTTCAGGCCGCGTTCGCCGCTTCACCCTCGCGGGTGATTCTCAAGCGTCCCCCGGAAGCTCCGCCGCCGACGACCCGACCACCCACTTTTTCGGTGGGAAGCAAGCTTGTCAGGTGGGATGCCTGGGAACTCGGCTGAGCGTCGCGTCAGACGAAGGGCAGCGCGATGTCGCTCAGCAGCACGATGACGGTCAGCACCACGCTCACCGTATGGAGGAATTTGAATCGCCCCATGTCGCCCGAATCAGTCGCGCGATTCGTCGCGGGTACGAGGAGAGCGCAGATGATCGGGCACGCGACGGTCAGAGAACCGAGCAGGTAGCCGAGCCAGCAGGTGTCTTCCGACAGCGCGAGGCTCACCAGGGTGACGACCCCCAGAACCGCCAGCAATCTGAAGAACTTCGGGAACAACGCACGCAGCAATTTTCCTGCGTGTTCCATCTCGAGCGTCTTGAAGATCGTCGGAGCGAAGATCATCGTCTGAAGAATGATCACACCGACGGCGATTCCTGCGAAGTAGTTGGTCATGTCTGTTCCGAGGCGGGTTTCGATCGAGGGGTTCGAAGCGTCACGCTTCCAACCGACTTCCATCAATAGTAGATCAGATTGAACATGCCGTAGCCGAGAATTCCCGCCAGGACGATTCCCATGATCATCGTCAACATGCCGTTGTTTCGCAGTGGTTTCATCTGCCACCACATGATGATGCCCGAGAGTCCCCAGAAGATCATCAAGAAACCGGTCACGTCGACGATGATCGCCCATCCGGTCCTCGTGCCGGCTTCCGAGGGATATCCACGGGACTTGTGGAGTCTCAGGAGGAAGGATCTGAGGTTGAAGTCCATTCTGGGTTCATCGGTACGTCGTTGCGAGATCTTTCCCGACTGAAGATCGCATGTCAGCGTCACGTCCTCGCCATCTGCGAGGACTCTGAACTGGACATCCGGCATCGATCGGATCCTTGACTTCGCATCTTCGTGCTCGCCTTCCATCGCGGCGACGAGTCCGTCGATGGTCTCGTTTTCCGTCGGTGTGATCGAGTCCTGGTCGATCGCATCCGGAACCTCTTCCTCCTGTTCCGTGGGCGTTCGTTGAAGGGTCGCGAACATGGTGTTTGGATTGACACGGTATCGCAGGCGTTCGCTGTCCGCGGTGAGATCGACGATCATCTCTCCCTTGAACACCGGCGTGTCTCCTTCCACCGGCTCGATCGGGATTTCAGACTGTTCATTCAGTTCGCTGATGATCGCGGCAGCGATCGATTCGGGGTCCTGAAAACTCATTTCGGCGAAGAGCGCTTCATTCGCGGCCTCGGTGGTGGAGGTGCTGAACCAGGATTGGTGGTTGAAGAGGATCGCGGTCACCCCGTAGAGAAGAACGAAGGGGACGAGTATGAGACCGAAGTAGAGGTGAAGTCGCCTGGTCAGCTTGATGGTGGCGTTGTGGCGCATGCGACTTTTTCGCTTGCTGGCCGCGGAGGACGCCTTGGTCGCCGGGCGTTTCGAAACCACCGGCGATGGGTTCGATCCCCGCTGGGCGGTTCTCTTCGGTCTCGGCTTGGCGTTGATCTGGGTCATGCTGCGAACATCGCCTTGGCGAAGTGAACTGAGGTCTCCTGCCACATGAGTCACGTGATTTCACGGTGGAGGAGGGGGAGGGATACCATATCATTTAAATGAGACTGAGTCTCAGCCTCATTATGTTTAAAAACGGGCTCTTATCGCCTCAAAGCGCTTTTTTGTCATCTCGAGAGGTCTTTTCGCGCCATGCCTCTGATCGTCCACCGTTTCGCATTCGAGCGGTCTTCCCTCAAGTCCTCGAACGTCATCCGTGCGCTGGATCTCCGAGCAGGTCCCTCCTCCCTCCATTCTGGCGGCCATTTGAAGGGTCTGCCAGGCTCGAGATCATCAGATGATTCCTTGTTGCAGGAGACTCCGATGAGTCGATTGAAGCAAAACTTCCCTTGTGTCTTTCGGAGATGCCTCTCGTCACATGAACACGTTTCCCGACAAGCCTCTTTTTCTGATCATCGGTGCGGCCAAGTCCGCGACCACATCGCTCTGTCATCAACTCGATCAGCACCCGGAGATTTCCATCGCCGATGAGAAGGAGCCGGATTTCTTCAGCGTCGAGTCGAAATATCGTCTTGGGTTCGACTGGTATCGTCGTCAATTCGATGCCACCTCCGGCATCAGAGCGTGGGGAGACGGCTCCACCAGCT
>CABYSN010000056.1 GCA_902521645.1 Planctomycetota bacterium | reverse complement strand
GCCTGGACGCCATCCAGTCCTACAACGACCGTGATCCCGAGACCGTCAATCGGATGATCGCGCGCAACCGTAATTTCGTGTTCTTCCAGCATTATCCCGGTGACAGCTGGCCGGCCGGTTCACTCGGCGTTCCGGTGACCGACAGAGCCTCCATCGCCACCGACAAGTCGGTGTACCCGCCCGGCGCGGTCGCACTGGTCGACACCGATGTGGTCGACGGAAGCGGCGGCAAGCGTCCCTTCGTCCGTTTGGTCTGCGATCAGGACACGGGTGGCGCGATCGTCGCACCGGGGCGCTGTGATCTCTTCATGGGGATCGGTCCCGAAGCTCGCACTCTGGCTGGTGGTCAGTATGCCGAAGGCACGATGTACTACTTCTTTCTCAAGCCTCGCATCGTGGCTTCCTACGGCGAGTAGAAAGATGTCTCCGTCCGCGATCTGGTCTCCGATCTCTGCGATCGATCCATTCGCTGATTGGTGACAAGCGGTTCCGCATAGGTCCCTTGTCCCGTCCGGTAGTAGAGTTCCGAGTAGCTCGACGGCCAGCTCCTCGGGCGCGCACGAAAGCCGAGTGAGTCCGCCGACATCTCCTCCAGCGTTCGACATTCGACGACCCAACGTCGCTCGTCAAGCGTGAGCCTGGTCTCCGCGACCGCAGATCCGACGAGAAGTCCCACGCTCAACCAGATCACGAAATTGAGAATCGTTCCTCCCCGCAGCCGCCATCCATCGGGTTCTTCATGGGGACGTCCGCATTCCGAGCAGGACCGACCTTTCATGTCGGGACTTCTCGAGTGTCCGCATTGCGCACACCGGCCCTGTCTGAATCTTCTTCTGGGGATCACGTGCTCGAAGATGCTGATGTGCAAGTCGACCATCGGGATGAGCCATACCACGAAGATTCCCAGCGCCAGCACCGCCCCGGCGGATTTGAGACACGTCGCCAGATCGAAACCGAAGGTTCCGAAGAGCGGCCTGATCAAGGAATACGATGCGAAGGCGAAACTCGCGATCGTGATCACGAAAAGCGATCGGAAGAAGATCATCGACCATGTCGGTGCCTCGATCGAATGTTCCCGCGTGCTCATGACGAGGCGCCGCCCGTGGGGATGCCGTAGTCATCCCAGCGTTCTGAGACCTTCGTCCGGGTCCCTTCGTCCATGGCGAGGTAGGGAGCGAAATCCCGTATCGCGGCGCCACTCGGTCTTCTGCCGGGTTTCTTGGTCGTCGCATCGAAGGCCACTCTGCGGCCGCCGCTCGATCCGTCGAACGTGATGTCGTTGCCCGGATCGCTGCATGACATCCAGTTGAAGAGGACTCGATCGAAGTCGTTCGGATCGATGTCTTCATCGACGACGAGGATGAAATCCGCCGCACTCGACTCGACACCCGCGGAGGACCAGGCTTTCTGTGCCACCGATCTGATCGTCTCGCCATCCGAGAATGCGGGCATCGCGATCACCAGCATGCGATTGGCTCCCCATTCCGGAAAGACGTGCGTGACATCGAGCGCCTTTGAGATCGCCGCGACGGCTTGCGCATGTCTTTCGTCGGAATCGATTCTCGGCGGTGCCAGGGTCTTTCCTGCGATCCCGTCGCCGTCGATCTTTCGGGTGGCATCGAAACCGATCTTGGTTCCAGATCCGAGCTGTGGTGCGGCCTGATCGAGAATGTCGAGCGGTCCGTTGACGATCTCGACATCCCTTCTGAAGTCGCAGTTGCGCAGCATCGTCTCGAAGAGCGCCTTCTCCTCATGAAGCGGCGCATCATCATCCACGACCACGATCATCTTCGTCCATGCCATCTGGCCTGCGCCCCAGATCGAGTGCATCACCCTGCGCCCCTGCAATCCGTAGGCTTTCTTGATGGCGATGGCGGCGCAGTTGTGGAAGCATCCGAACATCGGCAGGTGGTAGTCGGTGATGTCGTGGACGATCGTCCTGAGCAGAGGCAGGAAGACCCGTTCGGTCGCCTTGCCGAGATAGTAATCCTCCATCGGCGGCGGACCGACGACCGTCGTCGGGTAGACGGCGTCGCGACGATGGGTGATCGCGGTCACCTCCACGACGGGATACCGGTCCGGAAGTGAATAGAACCCGGTGTGATCGCCGAAGGGTCCTTCGAAGACCGCTCCCGGACCCAGTGGCTCATCGGTGTGACGTGGGTCCCATCCGATCGGTCCGCATTCCGTCGACACCCAGCCTTCGATCACGATTTCACTGTTTGCCGGCACCCTGATCGGAACGGTCTTTCCGGGCACCATCGGGATGCCTCGTCCATTCAGATATCCGGCCATCAAAAGCTCTGAAATGCCCGGAGGAAGCGGTGCGGTCGCGGCGTAGGGCAGGACCGATTCCCCTCCGAGACAGATGGCGATCGGCATCCTCTTTCCGATCTTCTTCCAGCTTCGCCAGTGTGAGGCACCATCGTGGTGGATGTGCCAGTGCATCGCGAGATGTGTCTCATCGATCAGCTGTGATCGGTACATGCCGATGTTGTGACTGGAAGGTTTCTTCTCATCTCGATCCTCGGCATGGATGGTGTGCATTCCCGCGAGCGTGATGTATCGGCCTGAACCACCGGCCGTTCCCGATTCCTCCGCCGAGATCGGATAGCCGACGGATTCGGGATCTCCATCCAGCGGCCAGCATTTGAGGATGCCCAGACGAGTCAGGTCGACCTCGCCTCTTTCCGTGAGTTTGACGACTTCCTGGCACGCCGCTCTCTTGACCGACCGGGGGGGAATCCGAAGAAGTGGAAGGAATTCCTTCGCCTTGGTGATCAACTCCCGCAGATTTCGCGGTGGCTGTGGTTTCGTGAGCGAGGCGATGCGAGCGGCGATCGATTCGTAGTCGTCGCCCAGCGCCATCTCCATGCGTCTGTAGCTTCCCCAGAGGTTGATCGCCACTGGAAAGTCGCTGCCCTCCACGTTTTCGAAGAGAAGGGCCCGGCCGCCAAGATCCGCATGATAGGGATCGAATCCCCTGGCTTCCTCGCTTGATGCAGGGGCACGACTCTTGCTCACACGGTCCGTGATCTCGGTGATCTCGAGAAGGGGGGACACTTCGGTCTCCACCCGAGCCAGTTCTCCTGCGGATTCGAGTTCTTCGATGAAGCTTTGCAGTGATGGATGAGATCTCATGACAGTGGGAAAGGGTATCCTGCCCGGGATTTGCGCGTCATGAGGAAATGGGATGTTTTTCCACTCAAATGTCCCTCAGGTCCTCTTTTCGAGAGGCAGCGCACCGGTGATCCCATCGGAGGATTCTTTTCATCGATGATTCGACCCACTATGATCACCCCTCTCCATGCGAGGCTCGTGATCCGTACCGAGGTCGCATCAAACCTGTGAGTCCTCCTCTTCGTGGAAAGTCCGCCATCTTCCAAACCGATGCAATCCGTCGGTCGGATTGCCGAACACTCCTGAGTTCCACATTTCTCCGGTGAAACGAATCTTCATGATGCCGAACAGGCCGCTTTCAATCGATCTCAACGATGTCACCAAGACCTATCGGGGTGGGGTTCACGCCTTGCGCGGCGTCTCATTGCAGGTCCATCCCGGAGAGATCTTCGGTCTTCTCGGTCCCAATGGTGCGGGGAAGAGCACGTTGGTGAAGATCATGATGACGGTGGTCCGGCCGACCACCGTGCGCGGAGAGGTGCTCGGGCAACCAGTGGGACACAAGTCGACTCTCGCACGCCTCGGCTACCTTCCGGAACATCATCGCTTTCCGGCATGGCTCACCGGTCGTCAGGCGATCGAATTCTCCGGTGCCATGTGCAAGATGCCGCGGAAACTTCGAAGGCGGCGAACCGACGAGTTGCTCGATCTGGTTCGCATGACCGAGTGGGGCGGAAAACGACTCGGTACGTATTCCAAGGGCATGCAGCAGCGCATCGGCCTGGCCGCCTCGTTGGTGAACGACCCTCAGCTCGTTCTGCTCGACGAGCCCACGGACGGCGTCGATCCGGTCGGTCGTCGCGAGATCCGTGAAGTCCTCACTCAGATGCGGGATCAAGGCAAGAGCGTTCTGGTGAACAGTCACATCCTTTCCGAGCTCGAGATGATCTGCGATCGCGTGGCGATTCTCGTTCAAGGCGTGGTGGCCCGTCAGGGCACGGTCGCGTCCCTGACGAAATCAAGTCGTTGTTACGAAATCATCTCGGCAGCCACCGCTGAAATTGGTTCGACCATTGAGAACGCCGAATTCGAATCTCTGGGCGAGGGTCGTTCTCTCATCCGCGTTCCAACCGACGACCCGATCGCGATCCAGCCGGTCCTCGATAGGTTGAGAGCCGGCGACGTGATGATCGAATCCGTGCTCCCCAAGCGCGAATCGCTCGAGGATCTCTTCCTTCGTTCGGTGACTGATCCATCGACCGGAGTCGCCCTGGAACCCGGAGCCAACCGTTCTTCGGACTCGGATGTCAAGACGTTTCGAAAATCGGATCCGGACTCCACCGATGGAGGCGACTCATGATCCAGACGCTCGCACTCCTGCATGCCGCCTACCGAGAGCTCAATGCTCGCAAGCTCTTCTGGGTCACGCTCGCGCTTTCGGGGCTGATCGTCGCGGCGATGGCATCGGTTGGTCTCAACGAAGAAGGGCTGACGGTTCTCTGGTGGCAGTTCGATCTTGCATTCCTCAACACGAACATCATGCCGGTGGACGTCTTCTACAAGTTCATCTTCGCGAATCTCGCCGTACCCTACTGGCTGGCCTGGTTGGCAACGATTCTTGCGCTGATCTCAACGGCGTCCATCTTTCCCGACATGGTCAGCGGTGGATCGATCGACATCCTGCTTTCCAAGCCCATCGGCAGGACTCGTCTCTTCCTGACCCGCTATCTGACCGGGCTTCTCTTCGTGATGCTTCAGGTCGGCGTGTTCACCATTGCTGCATTTCTGCTGATCGGTTTCAGGGGCGGGTCCTGGGAGCCCTGGATCCTGATCTCGATCCCCCTGGTGCTTCTCTTCTATTCCTATCTGTTCTCTATCTGCGCGCTTCTGGGCACGATCACGCGATCGACCATCGCCTCCTTCCTGATCACGATTCTGTTCTGGCTTCTGATCTTCGGGGTGAACTCGGGAGAACAGGTCACGCTTGCCGGTCGGACCGCACTGGAGATCTCACTCCAATATTCCCAGGAGGATCTCAAGGAAGCGGTTGATGCCGGGGATCCGATCGAAGTGACCGGTCCGTTGCAGGAGATGTGCGACGAAGACCAGGAGAGTCTGGACACCTGGGAGAGCTTTCATGTCTGGTTCTTCACAGCGAAGACCATTCTTCCCAAGACCGATGAGACGGTCGATCTGCTTGAAAGAGTGCTTCGTGATCGGACCGGCATGGAGATCGGTGGACCGCCCGAGCGCCAGGAGATGATGTTCGGCGCGAATCAGCGCATCAGCAATCGTGAATTCCGAGATCGACTTCAGGAGACGATGGATGATCGCAGCGTCTTCTGGATCATCGGCACGAGTCTTTTGTTCGAATTCGCCGTTCTTGGATTGGTGTGCTGGTACTTCTCAAGGCGTGATTTCTGAGTCCAGTTCGATTCCGCGTCGGTGGGCCGCATCGAGTGCCTGCACAAGCGATTCCCTGATCCCGTTTCTTTCCAGTTGTTCGATGCCCGCCGCCGTCGTTCCGCCCTTGCTGGTGACGGTGCTCCGGAGGGACACCGCGTCTCGCTCTCGATGAAGCAGCTCGGCGGAACCGCGGATCGTTTCAATCACCAGCATCTCGGCGACGTCTCTCGAGAGTCCGGCTTTCATCGAGGCATCGATCCAGCTTTCGGCCAGAAGGAAGAGGTAAGCGGGTCCCGAACCACTCGTGGCGGTCACGGCGTGCATGCTGGTCTCGTCGACTTCGACAACCCGGCCGACCGTGGACATGATCATCGAAGCGGTTTTCATGTCGGAATCCGTCGCATGTGCCCCCTTCGCGATGGCGCTGATTCCCATTCCGATCGCGCAGGGGGTGTTGGGCATGACTCTGACGACCCGGGCCTTCGGCCCGAGCGATCCGGAGATTCTCATCGAGTCGATCCCGGCCATGATGCTCATCACCATGGCCGGACTCTCGAGTATGCCGAGATCCGAGGCTGCTTGATCGAAGGATTGAGGTTTGACCCCGAGAACGATGTTCGGAAGGCCGGTCAGAGCCTCCACGGAATCACTGACCGACAGTCCATTCTGCTTCCAGAAGTCGCGCCGCTCGCTTGATTTCTCCACGACGAGGATGTCCTTCGGGGAAAGCGCTCCATGCTCCAGAATTCCCTCGAGAATGGCGCCACCCATGTTTCCACAGCCCAGAAAGCCCAGTTTTTTCGTGTCATCTTCGGTGTTCATTCTCTCAGATTCCTCAATCGACCCCATCACGTCAACCGCCGATCCGACGAACCCAAAGCCTTCGCGATAGAATCCGGTGAGAACGGGAGACTTGCACCGAAGATGATGACACTCGATTTTGAAGAACCGATCATTGAGATCGAAAAGCAGATAGACGCGCTTGAGAACGGATCCGAAGCCGACCGCTATGCCGATGAAATCGCACAGCTGCAGGCCACTCGTGATCAAGTTCTTTCGAAGACCTACGCCGCTCTGACGCCATGGCAGACCGTGAAGGTCGCCCGGCATCCCAATCGGCCGCAATCTCTGGATTACATCCGGTTGCTCTGCCGTGACTTCTGCGAGCTTCGCGGCGACCGTCATTTCGGTGATGACCACGCCATCGTCACCGGATTCGGTCGGATCGGTTCGATGAAGGCATTGATCGTGGGCCACAACAAAGGGCGTACGACACCCGAAAAGATCAAATGCAATTTCGGTTGCGCTCATCCCGAGGGATATCGCAAGGCGCTTCTCAAGATGAGATTGGCTGAGAAGTATGGTCTGCCAATCGTCAGTTTCATCGACACGCCCGGTGCCTATCCCGGGGTGGGTTCGGAACAACGAGGTCAGGCCGAGGCCATCGCGGTCAATCTCCGCGAGATGAGTCGTCTCCGAACACCAATCGTCTCGGTCGTGATCGGCGAAGGCGGTTCGGGAGGAGCGCTGGGCATCGGTGTCGGCGATCGGGTGGCCATGCTCGAGCATGCCTGGTACTCGGTCATCTCCCCGGAAGGGTGTGCCGCGATCCTCTGGAAAGAGGCCAACGAGCAGACGAACGAACTGGCTGCAAGGTCACTGGCCTTGACCGCACGCAACAATCTGGAAAACGGTCTCATCGATGACATCATCATGGAGCCCTCGGGCGGTGCGCATCGGGATCCGGCTCAGACCGCCCGCAGAATGGAGACCTGGATTCTCGATCAACTCGGCGAACTCTCCCGTTTGAAGCCCGAGACGCTCGTGCGACGTCGTTTCGACAAATTCAGGCAGATCGGTGCAGTGACCACTCGAATCATCGATCCCGAGTCCGCGGACTGACCTTCGCGTTTGACGGACTTCCAGAGACTCGACTACTCTTCCCACTACCGGACCTTCAGTCGTTCGGGATGTCTTTCGAAACACAATGGATGCGGTTCAACCGCATGAAAACCAGCAGGTGAGCTCGCGTGGCAAAGAAAAAGACTTCAGCCAAGAAGAAGGTTTCCAAGAAGGCCACC
>CABYSN010000055.1 GCA_902521645.1 Planctomycetota bacterium | reverse complement strand
AAGTCGAACCAGATTCAATGCTCCGCCGCTGCTCGAGGCCATGTTGTCGAAGATCTGACAGCTCTTGATCACTGGAACCCCAGAGAAACGAATCTCGAGTCCACCACCTGTCAGTCCCGCGACATTCTGCTGGAAGATGCAAGATTCGAACTCCGAGACCAACTGCGGAAGATTGAAATCAAAGTCCCGCATCAGGGCCACGCCCCCACCGGAACCGCTTGATTCATTGAATGACAGGGAACACTCGAACGACTTGCAGACCGTGTGTTCGATGTACATTCCACCGCCAAGCGAGATCCCACTCGGACCGTCGCATCGGTTGTATTCGATTGTCACCTGATCGAGATGAAGATTGGCCTTGTAGGCATGCACCCCACCACCCGATCCAGCGGCGATATTTCCGCTGATGGATGAATCAACCATGTTGACCACGGGAGCCATCGCGGGCACGCCCGATCCGAGAACACAGACCCCACCACCGACTCCAGAGGCTTCATTCTCATGCACTTCGCAACGGGTCGCGTCAAGGACGCTGTCGGTCATATGGAGACCACCACCATCCAGACCAGCGACATTGTCTCTGATCGTGGAATCAGTCAGGGAGAGATAACTCACTGACTGCGCCGAAGAACCTGCCATGTGGATGCCGCCGCCAGATGCCGTGGCGTTGCACAAGTGAACCCTTGATCTGACGAGCGTCAACTCGGAACCGTTCGTCGAGATACCACCACCAGACAGTGCGGAGCTCTTCTGAATGACACAGTCTTTCAGAATCAGAACTCCGGAGTCATGCAGGATCGCCCCACCATCACCGCCACCGATGGCAGCTCCGGAGACATCACCGTTACGCAGACGCAGGCCTTCGAGCGTGGCATCGGCCTGGACATGAAAAAGACGCCCGTTGCCGGATGCGTCGATTCTGACCTGCGGATTGACCGTGTTTACCTGGACCGCCTTGATGACCAGAGGATGACTGATGGTGATGCCGAATTCGTGATAGATACCCGTGTCGATTTCGATGACATCACCGGACACGCTTGCCCCGACGGCGGCGTTGATCGTGGGATACTCGGTGGTCGAACCCTGGATGCGGACCTGAGCATGCGCGGAAGCCACAAGCATTGAATGAAGCAGGCAGGCAACGAAGAGCGAAAGGACGGCGGTGGAATAGGGCATGAACATCTCTGCCTTAGTTGAAAACGAATTTGTCTGAGGCTTCGAAAAGCAAGAACCCGTCAAGCGAGGCTTGACGGGTTCATGCAATTCAAGGACTTCGAATCATGAAACCTCACCATGATTCAAAGGTGTTCTGTACTGGCTGAAGCGATCAGCTCCAGTTCGCCAGAAGTGCGGCAAGGTCCATGCCGTCGACGGTGCCGTCACCGTTGATGTCACCAGCGATGGCGTCAAGGCTGCCACCATCGTTGGCCTGGGTACCGACTAGACCGTTCTGGTTGGCGCTGTCTCTTTCAATCACGTTGTTGCTGATGTCACGCAGGACGCGATAATCAGGGAAGTAGTTGGACTCAACATCCTTCTCGTACCAGATGGAACCGGAATCGGTGCCAGCACCATTGAGGTTGTGGATCTCACAACGGTCAAGGACGATGAGCGGGCTACGACCAGCGACTGCATCGGTGCAGTACGCAGTCGCGCCATACTGATTATCAACGGTTCTGTTGTTGTTCATGATGCAATCCGTGAGCATCATGTACTCGTCCTGCGCGCAGGCGGATGAGTCGAACCAAAGCGTACCCATTCGCGAGAGGTTGTCCTGGATGGTGCAACCAGCGAACGTGGCGTGTGCGCCACCGTCAGCCTTGTAGATGCCGTCGCTGACAGGGCTGCTGTTGGTGTCGATGAGGCAACCCGTGAAGGAAGCTTCACCACCAGTGTGACGAACGATGCCGTCAGCACCACCCTGGTTACCAGTGACCTGGCAACCAGCGAACATGGGATGACCACCAGCAATGGTGACCGCGTGGACGGGCTGACCGTCGGAAGTCTGGCCACCTGACCATGTGTTACGAACAACGCAGCCCACGAAGGAGGTTGCGTCAGTCGCACCGGTGACCATCACGCCACCGCCGAAGCCGTTCTGCGAAGTCATGTCGCAGTAGTTGAAGGTCGCGTTGGAACCATTGGTACGGACTGCAACGTCGTCGAAGGAACGTGACCAGAAGGTCATGCCGTAGTTGCCGGTTGCCGAGAGGCCCTGCTGAACAGCGTTAATTGAACCGAGGTTTGTGTATGAAACATTGCAGATGGCCGTCAGGGTTGCACCAGTGAGCGAGCTGTTCAGGGGTTCCCATTCAGCAACACCGGCTGCGTTTCCGAAAGGCGCAGTGTTGGGAACGATGCTGCCGTTTGCAAGCTGCTTGAACTCACGAGGACGTCCAACGTAGCTGTTGGAAGTGTTGGAACCAGCGAGGATGGCGTGACCGTTGTCATTGTTGAATCCCTCAGTGGGGTTCCAGAAGATGACTTCCTGCCATGAATCCACGTCGGCACCGGTGGTGGAGTCCAGTGTCACCTGAGTCGCGGGTCGAAGCGAGATATCGTTGCGGTTGAGGCTGAGGCTTTCGACGTACTGACCAGCCATCACAACGACCTCATCACCATCGGAGCAGGCGTCAAGGACGTCCTGGATGACGGGATACTGAGTGTTGTTTCCGGTGTACCAAGTGAGGGTGCCATCGGCGTTCTGCACTGGGTTGGGATCGGGGATGTCCTGAGCGAAAACGCTGCCGGACACGATGAATGCCGCACTTGCGGCGATGATCATGCTTTTCTGCATATCTGACTTTCTCCAAGCTTGAAGAGACTGCTTCCGAGCACGAACAGACGTGCATACGAATTTAAGAAGCGTCGAGAGAATAGAGAAAAGCAAACTTGAATCAAAGCATTCTGCGCGAGTCATCGGGGCTTAGAAAAATATAAATGACCCATGCTTTTTAGAAACTCAAAAACGACTTTGAAACAGTCACTTGCGTCATTTGAAAAGCAACAATTGAATCAATTCAACTCATATTAATTCTGGCAATGAACGTCTTTGGACACTCTCATGACAAAAACAGGAGCGCATATCAGGACAGCAGTCATCAACACGAAATGCGTGACTCACATTCACTTCAATTTTTGATGCGAGTAGTCAGCCACATGCCGCGGATGAATCCACAGAGACACACGAGTTCATCAAATCAGACATCGCGCCACATCTCTACGAGCTGGGCATTGGGTCGCCATTCGATTTCCATGCATCTCGGGTGCGTACTCAGACCTCGGAATTCATTCCGATGCCGCGGTCATCGATTCCTCGAGGAGAGGGTATTCATAAATGGATCCGGCCTTGGCGAATCCTTCGGATTCAACTGATGGAGCCGAGACGTAGAATCGCCCGTCTCCGACGAGAGTCGCTGTTCCAAAGCCAGCCGAAATGTGTTCTTTTCCGTGCAGGCCCACCATCGCCGATCGCTTGAATCGACCCGCTGAATCCGCCTTGAACACGTACGCGGAACCGGGAACGTTGGGCATCGAAGCCCCGACGACCAGATTGTCGTCTTCAAGTGACAATTGGGTTCCAAATGAGCTCAGGCTGTCTGGAAAGACGGCAAGTTCCTGCACGTGCGTCCAGAGAGCATCGGAACCTCGACGATAGACATCGACACGACCGGCCATGTCACGCCAACGCGGTGAGGCGATCACCATGCAGTCACCGGAGACATCCAGGGCATGACCGAACCATGTGCCGAACTTCCTGTGCGGAGGATCGAGAACCTGAATGTGACTCCATTTCCCCTCAGGACTCAAGGCGAAGACATCCACGCGTTCATTGAGACCTGTCGCACGAAACGAGCTGATGATCATCTGCCCACCATCGACCGTGATCGTCTTTCCAAACCGTTCCCTGTCAGCATCGGTTTTTTCCACTGAGTCAATGACCTGCGAAAACAGATATCTGCCCTTTTCATTCTTCTTGAACAACGTCACACCATTCCGACCATGAGCGCACAGCCAACCATCTCCGGCCGTCACCTTCAGACCAAATCGCCTTCCGTCTGGGAACATCGACGGCGTGATGTCCTGTGCATGCGTCCATCCACTGTCGGTCTGACGAAACACATGAATCCGAGCCTTGTCACCCAATGCGACGGGGCGAAGCACGACGGTGTCGCCATCCACGTCGAAGGCCATGCCGAAGGTGCCCGGATTTGAGCATGACTCGGGGGCCTTGATCTCGAACACTGGCACCCATTTTCCTGATTCGTCACGCGAGAGCTCCCAGACCCCCCTTGAGTGACCGACCAGCAGGTTTCGAGTTCCATCGCGATCAACGGATCGCATGGTCGCGCCGAACATGTCGAATACCTTGGGTTCGGTGGACGTGATCGTTGACTCGATCGATTCCCTGAAATCAGCTGCCTTCGGAAGCGGAGGCATTTCGCTGAGTTTCTGCTGAGCAACAAGCGCTTCTGCCGCAAGGAGCAGTGAGAACAAGCAAGATATCCGCGAGAGACGAACGAGAACGAACTTGACAGCGGTCATAAAACGCAACCTCTTTATGTGTACAGCACACCCTGGGCCCGATCAGGCGTGATCGCACCGGCGCATCGTGGATTGTTGAATGACCAAAGCTAGTCAAGAAGACCGGGCTTCTGACTGAAAAAATCGGACATCCTTCAAGTTGTTCATTATCGGTCAATCATGTCATTGACCGATCAGCTCCTGCGCTGGCTGAGACCCAGCCTCGCGACTCCGGACACCAAGAGGTCGATCAAGCACGCAATCAAGGCCGATCTCCCGACACAGCAATCTCGCCGTCGTCTGCGAAGCGAGGAAGATCACCGGGAGTCCGGAACCGGGGTGCGTCCCCCCACCGACCATCCAGGTCGATTCGAGTCCGTTGAGCTTGTGAAGCGGTCGACGGTGCAGCATCTGCCCGAGGTTGTGGGCGATGTTGAACGTCGCACCGAGGTGGATGTTGTCCGCCTGCCAGTCATCGGGGGAGATGATCTTCTCACCGATGATGCGATCCTTTATATCGGTGATGCCAAGACGCTCGAGCTGCTCGGCGACCTTCTCACGCAAACGGGGCCCTTCCGCGGCCCAATCGACGTCGGCGCGGCAGTTCGGGGTCGGAATCAGGCAATACAGGCTGGACATTCCGGGCGGTGCCATCGAGGGATCGATCGGAACCGGGTTGCAGAAGTACATCGAGGGATCCTCGGACGCCTTCAGGTCGGTGGTGATGTCCTGCAGATTGCGGCGGTAGTCACCCGAGAAGCAGATCGTGTGGTGCGGCAGATCGAGCTCGCCCTCGATCGCCATGTAACTCATCCAGGTGCTGCACGAATAGCGCTTCTTCTCGATGTCGGCGTCCGACCACCCACGGGGGCGCAGGTTCTCCGGGATGAGGTGACGCATCGCCCAGGTCGCATCGGCATTGAGGACCACATGGTCGCAGGGATGTTCGTTGCCGTCGACCACCACTCCGGTGGCACGTCGACCGTCGTAGGTCACGGACTCGACGGGAGATCCGGTGCGGACGTCGACACCCAGTTCCTCGCAGGTCCGACCGAGCGTGGCGAGCAACGAGTTGATGCCCCCCTGCGGGTGCCAGACACCATCCTCGTACTCGATGAACGGAAGAATGGTGAAGATCGAAGGACATTCGAACGGACTCATGCCGAGGTACTTGCTCTGGAAACTCATCGACAGACGGACACGTTCGTCGCTGAAACGCTTGGAAAGATTGTCGTAGACCGACTCCCACGGCTTGATGTATTTCGCAGCGGGCAGATTCTTGAGCCGCACCAGATCGAGCGGATTTCGAATGGCATCGCGAAGGACCGGCGTCATCGCGTCGAGTTTGTGCCGGTTTTCCTTCATGAAGGCGAGGAAGGCCTGACCATCTCCCGGGCAGACGGCGTCAAGTCGCGATGCCATCTCCTGGAGATCCTGAGTGGTGTCGAGCGTGAGATCACCGAGATCACCCCGAAAGACCAGGCGGTACATCGGGTCGAGCCGATCCATGTGATGGAGGGATTCGAGGGGATAGCCGCAGGCTCGCGTGATCTCGTCGAGCACCCAGGGCATCATGAAGAAAGTCGCCCCGCAGTCGAAGCCATGCCCGTCGATCTCGATGCGGCGCGAACGGCCCCCTACTTGATCGTGCGCCTCCCAAAGGGTCACGTCGGCTCCACTTGCGGCGAGAAGCATGGCGACGGTCAGTCCACCTGGACCGGCACCGACGACGCTGATTTTTGGAACTGAATTCATGGTGTTCGGCAAGAGATCGAGCCCCGGCGAGAGATGAGGAAGTCTGCCTGAAGAACTCGGACAGACAACGGAGTGGTTGTCTACCATAGGAGTGCCCGAACCGAGGCTCCACCCATGACGCTCCATTCTAGACAACTCGATCTGCTCAGAACGGAAAGGGTCCGATGGACCGGACGATTTCGTCATCTGATTCTGAAAGCCGCGGACGAGTTCGTCCGGTTGGCGGAAAAAGAGCTCGCCAAACCACGCCACGAGACGATCACCGCCGAAATCCTCCCCCTCGTGGCCTCCTGCCGCTGGCATGAGCGAAATGCACGCCGAGTCCTCAGGACCAGACGGCTCAAGGGGCGCCCGATCTGGATGCTGGGCCAGCAACATCGGATTCAACAGGCCCCGCTGGGCACGATCGGAATCATCGCCACCTGGAACTATCCGATTCAACTCCTGGGCATCCAACTGGTCCAGGCGGCGGTCGCAGGCAATGACATCGTGGTCAAACCCTCCGAACACGCCCCTGAGACCCAGGCGCTTCTTCTGGAACTGGCACACAAGGCCGGGCTTGATCGGAGCTCGCTTCGCATCCTCCCCGCCACCAGGGAAGCCGGGGCGGAGATGATCGAACACGAAGCACTCGACCATCTCGTCTTCACCGGTTCGACGACGGTCGGACGTCTGGTCGCCCAGGCCTGTGCCGCACGACTGCTCCCGTCAACTCTGGAATTGAGCGGACGTGACTCCGCACTGGTTCTCGCGGATGCGGATGCCAGGCTTGCCGCAGGATCGATCTGGACCGCAGTCAGCTCCAATGCCGGGCAGACCTGCATGGCACCACGCCGCGTTCTGGTTCACAAGGATCGATACCAGGCGTTCTGCGACGCACTCATTCCGCTTGCGGAAGCAGGGCAGGCTCGCCGACTCACGCTTCCGGAAGATGGCGTTCGTCTTCAGGCCCAGATCCACCAGGCGATCCAGCAAGGTGGACGTGCCATCCCGGAATCATGCGAGGCATCCGACACTTCGGACTTCCTGCCAAGGGTGGTCCTCGACTGCCCGACCGATGTGGAACTCATGGCTGGAGACCACTTCGGACCGGTTGTGGCGGTGACCTGCTGCGACACCCTGGAAGCGATACTCGCCTGCCACCACACCATCGGCCAGTATCTGGCCACTTCGGTCTGGACCAGAGACTCCAGACGCGCTCGGGCCATGGCGGCCGACCTTCGAAGCGCCACCATCACCATCAACGACATTCTGGTCCCCACCGCGCACCCTGCAGCCTCGATCTCGGGACATGGGCCGAGCGGCTGGGGCACCAGCCGTGGGGCCGATGGACTTCGGGCCATGTCGAAGCCCCTCCACGTGACCACGACTCCTCGTAAAATGAGAGTGCCCACGAATGTCCCGGACGACAAGTCCCTTGCAAGACTTGAAAAACTGATCGCCATGACGTCCCGAAGCATCGCGAAGTCGGTCATGGGAACCGCTTTCATCACGTCGCGTACCGAGCCAACGTCGCGATAGAAGAAGACTCGTTCGCTCAGTCGGAACATGCGTCTCGAGAAGGCGACGAATTCGCTGTAGCCGCGTCCGGTCCCGGTTCCCGGGAACTGTTCCTCGAGCGCTCGGC
>CABYSN010000054.1 GCA_902521645.1 Planctomycetota bacterium | reverse complement strand
GTCTTCTCAGGCGACGTCTTCGTCTTCGAAGGTGACATCGGTGCAAACACCGGTCCTGGTAGCGAAGTTGACTTCGGCTCAGGCCTCTTCGAAATCCCCGCTCCTGGCGCACTTGCGCTTCTCGGACTCGGTGGACTCGTCGCTCGTCGACGTCGTGGCTGAACCAGCCAGACGCATTGGGAACCACGATCCTGAATAAGGACCCGTGATTCCAAACAGCTTGACTTAAAACACCTCCCAGCTCTCGAGCTGGGAGGTGTTCTTTTTGCCCAAAGAAGCCATTGGAGGCTCTCAACAGGGTCTCAGACGAAAGAATGCCCAAACAGAGCCCTTGCTGCCCATCAGGGCCCAGGGCATGCATGCTCTGGATGCCATCCCATCAAACAGGCCTGCCTCGACCGACCAGATAGAAGATCGAGAGAGCCCGCGGAAATGTCAAAAGTAGAGAACAAATGCATTGCATGTCGGCCAGATTGAACTAAGGTGATTCGTGAGAGACGATTGCGTTACGCAAACGAAGAGTTTTCAACGGCCACCCTCGGCCACGAGTTAAGACACGGTTCTTCCGTGAAAATTAGGATTCCCAAAATGAATAATGTATCCCTCATCGCGATGGGAGCTGTTCTGACCATTGGAACCGCTGCCTCCGCAGACTTCACCGGCTTTGATGCCGATGTGAGCGAAAACAGCTACGGCAACAACGTCGTGGTCATGTACGCGAACTTCGACAGTGCCGACAACGTCGCACTGAATATTTTCGGTTCAGTCGTCCCAGGTGACTTCATTCACAATGACGTCCAGGCTGCCGCAGGTGGTAGCTGGTCACCTTCAGCTAGTATTGACATCCCCGGTTTCTCTGATTCCAGCAACGACAGCTTCGTGACCATCGGTTACGGCGGCGGGGCAACTGACGGTACCGCACTCGACCCCGACTTCTCAACGCCCAATGGTGCAACCATTCCATCAGGCGCAGGTTGGTACAACGGCAACCCGAACAACGCCCAGTCAGGTGATCGAATCATGATTGGACAGTTCGTCTTCGCAGGCGAGCTCGACACCTTCAGTTTCACTGCGAACATCGGCTACAAGGCCAACGCAGCGACCACTGACGTGGAGTTCGGTTCAGGAACCTTCGTGATTCCCGCCCCTGGCGCACTCGCGCTGCTCGGTCTTGGTGGCCTCGTCGCTCGTCGACGTCGCGGCTGAACCCGTTGCTTGTGTGGATGATTCAATCCACATGACTTCATGAGACCTCAGATCTTGTGAAGAGACAATGAAGACTTTGAAGCACCCCTCGCCCTCTACGGTGAGGGGTGTTTCATTGAGTGACCAGCCAATCGAAAAGGCTGAATAAGTTCTGATAACTCGATCAGTGGGAGCAATCTCAAGCCATTAGAGGGGAGATTGCAGGTTTCACGTGAGATCTCAAAACGGATCTTGCTTCAGCAAATGCCTTGTGTAGAGTTGGATAGGAAAAGCGATTCGACGGCTAGGGACTGTCGAATCTGAAAAGTGTGGGTTTAAGGGAAAAGGGCCCCAATGATGTACAGATATCTGCTGTTTGCTGTGGTTTTGGCAATGCCAGCTGGAATTTCGAATGCCGATGTGGCTGGTCTCATCCAAAGCACTTCGTACTACGAAGCGGATGGAACCACCGAATCGGAACTCTCGAGTGCCGCATACGCCGTCATCGACCTCTATCTGGACTTCTCAGAGGCGGGCACGGACGGCTATCCGATAGAAGACGCTTTTCTGTTGAATATCTACGGAGTCAACGTGACCGCACGGGGCTTTTCAGAGTTCAACCAATCGGACCTCACCGCTGAAGGGTCATGGCTTCCTTCTTTTTCACTGCCGGTGGCAGGCGCCCAACCGAACATCGATTCCTTCGTGACGATCGGAACCCCATCACCAGGCAATCCAAATTCGACTTCGTTGGATCCTAATTTCAACAATGGGGCGAATCCGGACATCTTCAGGGATGACATCGGATGGTATGCGCCTCCGGTACCGAGCCAGGGGGGCATCGACGAAGAGCTCAAAGCATGGATCGGACGTTTCGCCGTGACAGGTGAAGAAGCCAGAAACGGTGCGAACTTCACGATCACCGGAGAGGCTGGCTACTTCTACGGACCTGGCACGGGACCATTCACCATGGACGCCAGCGGCACCTTTTCATTCATCCCTGTACCCAGCGTGCTGGCAGTCATGGGATTGGGTGGCCTTGTGCAAGGCCGAAGAAGACGACTGTAACACCCTGCAAAAACAAGCCCCAAGCCAGCGGCAAAAAAGTGCACAGAACCGATCTCCTGATGAAACTCTGCGCTCAGAGGATCAATGCGAACTGAGCTCGCCCCGAATGCACACAACGAACCACGACTCCCACCCGCCGTCGCCACTCTCTGGCGGCGGCTGGGTTTTTGAGAGTCATAAGCCTGACGCGATCAAGGCCCGGAGTGTGAACCCCACATGGGATTGTTTTTTGTCTTCTTTCCCCTTTCTCGGACTTTATGATTGGAAATGAATCAACCACTGCTAAATTCAAATTAGGAGTATGAATCGCAAGGTTCATCAAGGGAATGGGACCCTTACAATTTCAGATCGGTGGCTGGCCATCCGTATTCGGAACCAGGCACAAGACCGGTGATTGTCTCCTGCCTGACGCCCATCTGCTGCGGAGTCCAGCACTTGGGTCTTGACGTCCCACTCGGGGGCACAATCCACGACTCCCACCCGCCGTCGCCACTCTCTGGCGGCGGCCGGGTTTTTTTTATGGCCGGGAGGCCTGAAATGCCCCCATGAGCGGGCCCAGAAGCCGAAGCTGGCCTCAACCAAGAAAAAGACTGAAGGCGACGGATCACCAAACGGACAGGTCAGGAATATTGCCGGCTGAAATCACCGTTTTTCGGTAAAAATCCCCCCCCCACAGTGTCTGAGGGTCTACATTTAAAGGTCAGACTCCATGCCCAAGCACTGCCATGGACCTGTCAAAAAGTACTGAATCCCCACCATCGTCCTACACAAACAGACAAGACATCGGAGATATGAAAGTGAAGATCAGAATGACATTGGGCGGCCTTTTAGTCGCCACGACTGCTGTCATGGTTGGCCAGACAAACAGTGATGCCGTTGCCGCGCGAGGTGGTTCACTTGCGGGGGGAACACCCGATGTCATCGTCGGGTCGCTTCACCAGGTCCAGCGCTATGGGCAGTATCAGGGAATCACCTCCTATTCGGTCGGCACCACTTCGTGCAACCAGGGAAATGCATTCCTCGACTGGGAAGCCAACAACAACAATCATCCGACGATCGGACAGAACGCCTACCGATTCACGACACTGGACAATGGCTGCACGCGCCTTGAGCACATCGGAAGAAGCTTCCTGAAGCATGGCTTCTGTGCCTTGCAGTACACGCTGTGTGGCAGCTGCTCCAACCCCTCGGGCGGCGGATGCGATGACCAGCTGGGATACAACTGCTCGGATCCCTATGACTCATACTGGAATGGCCAGCAGAACAACCTTGGACCTTCCAAGAATGTCAATGCCTCGACCGGTTACTTCCCGTATCCGTTCAGCGCACCCTCCTACCAGGGCACCATCGGTCGTCGTCTTCAGCTCTTCACCGATGACGTGGCACCGAATCTGAACCCCAACTCGGAGTACTTCGTCGAAGGCATGTACACCCATCCCCAGGATGCGGCAGCATGCAGGAGCTACAACAACGCGTCGTATCGACCGATCACCTTCTCCGGAAGTGGCAACAACGGGTACAACATGAACCTGCAGTCGACCACCAGGCAGATGCAACCCGCGATCTACGCGTGGTCTGAACTGGATGATGACGTTTCGATCAGACGGCTGAGTCTGGCCCCTTGCACATCGACGGGACTGAACCAGAGCTTCTACATCGGCAGCAAGGTCTGCGATCTTGGCGACGGCACCTATCAGTACGAGTACGCTCTTTACAACCTCGACTGCGACGTCTCATTCAACAAGTTTGAAATCCCCATGGGCGACACCTACTCGAACGTGGAGCAGCGCTTCGCCCTCTACCACTCGGGTGAAGAGATCGAAAACGACATGTGGGATCAGAACGTGAACACCGATTCTGGAACAATGTCGTTCTCATGCGCCAATGAATCCGATGATGATGCCGCAAGTGCGGTTCGCTGGAACTCGATGCACAACTTCAGCTTCATCACCACGGACCCCCCTGTGCCAGGCGACCTCACACTGGGTCTGTACAAGACCAACGGTGAGGAATTCGTGGTCAGCGACGTCCAGGTTCCAAACGCAGAAGCCCCAACCTTCTGTGCCGGCGACCTGAACCAGAATGGCGTCGTGGATGGTGAGGACCTTGCAACCGTCCTCGCTTACTGGGGCCAAGACGAGGGTGGCGATGCGAACGGCGACGGCTTCGTAGACGGCCAGGACCTGGCCGTGGTGCTTGGCGACTGGGGCTGCATCGGAGAGTGAGCCCGAATTCACCTCTTCGCACCCATCCGCAGTGATGAAATCAGTACACAACGCAAGGGCGGCGCATTCAATGCGTCGCCCTTGCTGTTTCGAAGAGACCTCTTTGCCATCAGCAAAAAGAGGGCTGAGGAGCCTCAAGGCGGGTTTCTAGGTCACGAATAGTCAACAGCTGTTGTCTTTCATCCTTTACAGTCATCGATGCAGAGGTATGATTAGATGGATTCCGGCAAAAAAGCGCTCCCCAACGATGACTTCATCAGGCGCCTAGAACAGACACCATGGAGACCAACTCATGCATTCGAAGATCATGATTGCAAGCCTTGCGATCGGAACCACCGCCCTTCTTGTAGGACACATGAACACTGATGCAGTTGCATCCAGAGGTTCCGGTGGCGTGACGGCACCAGATGTCATCGTTGGCTCCCTGCCCGGCATCACGAGATATGGCGTCGTGAACGGTATTGCCGCTTACGCCGTGGGAACGACATCATGCAACATCGGAAATGATTTCCTGTTGTGGGAAGGTGACAACAACAACCACCCCACGATCGGACAGAACATGTACCGAGTCGAGCAACTCGACAACGGTTGCTCGCGGATCGAACACATCGGCATGAGCTGGCTCAAGCATGGATTCTGCGCCCTTCAGGGAACCTTGTGCGGAAGCTGCAGCAACCCGGCAGGAGGAGGCTGCCCGCCGATTCTCGGATGGAACTGCTCCGACCCTTACTCCTCGGGCCTGAACGGCAGCCAGAGCGGCTTGGGACCCAAGTCCGAAGTGAACGCTTCATTGGGCTACTTCCCATATCCCTATGGCTCGCCCTCCTACCCAGCCACGATCGGCAGAAGACTCAACGTCTTCCAAAGCGACATGGATGCCGCAAACTACCCCACTTCGAGCACGAACTACTTCGTCGAAGGTCAGTACATCCATCCTCAGGATGCGGCCGCCTGCAAGAGTTTCAACAACGCTTCCTATCGCGAAGTCACCAGATCCGGAAGTCTCAACAACGGGTATGACCTGAATCTGATCAACAGCACCCGACAGATGCAGCCCGCAATCTTCGCATGGCAGGAGATCGACCCGGGTGTCGACATCCAGACATTGCAGCTTTCCGACTGCGAAAACAGCGGACTGAATCAGACCTACCATGTCGGGGTGAAGGTGTGTGATATCGGCAACGGCATGTGGCATTACGAATATGCCGTCTACAACCTCGACTGTGATGTGGCCTTCCAGAGCTTCGAAGTTCCCATCAATGGGACATACGAAAACGCGGAGCAGGCATTCGCCGTCTATCACTCGAATGAGATCTATCAGAACGAAGCTTGGGACGTGGGAATCAACGCTGCCAACGGTACGCTCAAGTGGAACTGCGACACATATGCCCAGAACCCGGAAGCGAACGCACTCCGCTGGAACACGATGCACACATTCAGCTTCGATACAAGTGACCCGCCGATCCAAGGGCAGGCTGCATTGAACCTGTTCAAGCCCGTTCAGGGTGGCGGCCTTGTGATGCTCGACATGCTCGTGCCCAATGCGGACTTCGTCGACAACTCCTGCACCGGCGACCTGAATGAGGACGACGTCGTCGATGGACAGGACCTGGCAGTCGTGCTGGCATACTGGGGCGACCGAGTGGAAGGCGACCTCGATGGAGACGGCCAGACTTCTGGCAGTGACCTCGCCATCGTCCTCTCCAACTGGGGCTGCATCGGTGAATGACTCTGAAGCACTGCTTCGGAATTGAGCTGTGACAATGAAACTCAAGAGGGACAGGATCACCATCCTGTCCCTCTTTCTCATGGCATAATTCCAGAATCCATAAAAGCTTTAAAATCCTGAAACTCAGTTGCAGAACATGATCAACTCTTCAGGTATCTGTGGGCTTGTCTTTATTCAGGTGTATATTGAAATTGGATCTGAACCGACAATCTCATCCGCAGTCAAGCCCACGGAAAACAAATGATGAAGTACCCAAGGATCTCCCTCATCTCGATCACGGCCTGCACCTCACTGGCCGTCGGAGAAGTCATTGCAAACGATCGAATGCCGCTGACCGGCCATCTGACCTCGAATGAATCACTGATCATTCCTGCAGCGCCGGATTTCGATCTGATCGATCTGGAGATGCCCGCGGAGAACCTCCCACATGCCTTCCTCATGAGGATTGAAATCAATGACCAGGAACACGCGATCGATTTAAGTCGCTATTCCATGAGAGGCCCTGATTTCAATGTACTGGTCGATGACGGACTGCAACTGAATGAAATCGAACCATTGGATGCACGAACCTACAGGGGAACTGTTGTCGGAAGAAGGGACTCCAGAGTTCGTGCCTCTCTTCTCGAGACGGGCCTCCATGCGATGATCGATCTCGGCGAGGACGAAGGCACCTGGTTCGTCCAACCACTTGCCAGTTTCGAGAATGCGGCGCAGATGGCCCGGGAAATCCAGGGAGCGAGCGAGAGAACCCATGTGATACTGACGGACCGCTATGAACTACCGGAAGGATACGGTTGCGGCAACCAATTCTTCGAAGGTCATGTCGATTCTATGAACATCAAGGGAAATGACGAATCGGGGCAACTTGCCGGCGCGAACACCTACCTGATCGAGATCGGGACCGACACTGACTATGAATTCTTCGTGAAGAATTCTTCGAACATTCAATCAACCATCAATGACATCGAACTCATCTGGAACTTCTCAGAGAGCGTGTATGAGGACGATGTTTCAATCGTCTTCGAACTGACCACGATCGTCGTCCGCGCCAGTTCGAATGACCCGTACTCGAGCTCGACGGACTCCTCCGACATACTCAATGAATTTAGGAACAGATGGAACGGGACTTCAAACGACGAATACAGAATCAAACGCGATGTCGCGCAGATATTCACCGGAAAAGACGTCGCCAACGGAGTGCTGGGGCTTGCAACGGTCGGAGTGGTCTGCAATCAAGGATTCGCATACGCCATGGCCGAAAGCCGATGGACGAGCAACCTGACATTCCGAACTTCGGTCACGGCCCATGAATTGGGCCACAACTTCAATGCCGGACACTGTGATCAGATCTCAGGGTGCTCTGCACAGCCATGTCGAATCATGTGTTCCTCATCGGGGGGATGCGATTCCATCACTGGAAACAACTTCAAATTCGAAACCTGCGCGATCAATTCCATCGTCAACTATCGGAACTCCGTGACGTGCGACACTCTCTTCGGAGATGTTCTGGAGCTGCCATTCTCTGAGAGCTTCGAGTCGATCTCTTCATTGGTGTGGGTCCACAACAAGGGCGGTTTCAGTTCCACGAACGCGACCGCCGAAGTCGACGGAATACGCTCATTGAATCTGGATTCGGTCAACAGTGGCTTGTACTCCGATGACGAGATCAGAAGCCGCCGATTCAATGCTTCGGGATTCAGTCCGATGTACCTGAGCTTCCATACTCAGCACAAGGGCGTGGAGGCCGGCAAG
>CABYSN010000053.1 GCA_902521645.1 Planctomycetota bacterium | reverse complement strand
AAGGTGTTAGCACTACCGCCGCCCCCCGCTTCAGCTGGCGGTTTCACGCTTCGGATGATGATGTTCGTCGCGCCCAGAGCCTCGATGTCCCGGAGTGCGGATCTTTTGTTGCCTTCACCGATCGAAACCACCACGATGACCGCCGCGACACCAAGGATGATTCCAAGGCTGGTCAGAATCGAACGAAGCTTGTGCAATGCCAGATTGCCAAGCCCCAATCGTATGATTTCAGTGATGTAGGGAATCATGTTCACACTCGAAGGAAAGGATGGACCGTCACATGATATCCTCAACCATCATGTCGAACGAAATTGAAATCACGAGTGAGCGAGAAGAAAACGGATGCTGGGTCTTCGATTTCCACCTCTCGGATCAGGATCGGTCCATCCATGAATTCCGGCTTTCCTGGGAGGACTACGACCTCTGGGCCCCCAGCGGCTCATTGGAACCTTCGATCGTGGCCAGAGCAGCTCTGATCTATGTCACGACACATGAAGGATTCGAACCGCTTCCGGCACGAATAGACTCGTCACGCCCTCGGCACCTCGACTCCGACGCGGACGCGAAAATCGTCGCATTGATCGATCCGGGTTCATTCAAGATTGGGTGATACTTCCTGGGCTGCTCAGGGAGAACGCCGATTGGCATCCATCAATGGCTGCAGGTCCTCATTCTGCCAGGCGGAGGGGATTTCAACCGAAAAAGTGGCGCCATGTCCGGGTTCGGACACCAAAGAGACGGTGGCACCGAGCAATGAGGCCAGTTCACGACAGATCGCCAAACCCAGTCCGGTTCCGGAATGGGCTCGAGTATGACTGGCATCGACCTGCCTGAACTTCTCGAAGATCGCATCCTGCATGTCGTAGGGAACGCCCGGACCTTCATCCGTCACACTGATTCGAATACCGGGTGCGCCTTCCTGACGACTCACACGATGAACCGCGATGACGATCCCCCCCTCGAGCTCGGAAAATCGAATCGCATTGGAGAGGAAATTGAACAGGATCTGCTGCAGTTTTCCGGCATCGGTCTCGACCGCGGGCAATCCAGGCGGAATGCGCATGCTGAGATCGATGGATTTCGCTTCGGCCTGCGGACGCATGATGGCCTGAAGACCTTCCAGAAGATCGGAGATGCTGGTCGGCTCGACGGAGACCTCGACCCGCCCCGCTTCGATCTTGGCCATCTGGAGCAGTTCATTGATCATCTCGAGCAGACTCCTGCCGCTGCCGACGATGTTGGCGAGATAACGGAGCTGCTTGTCGTTCGGAGTGCCTGATTCCTGTGCGAGTTCCTCGAGCAGCTCGGCGAAGCCGATGATGGAATTGAGCGGGGTCTTCAGTTCATGACTGATGTTCGCGAGAAACTCGCTTTTCAATCGATTCGATTCATGCAGACCTATGTTCGCTTCAGCGAGTTCATTGACCTTGAAATCGAGATTCTCATTCATCGAAGTCAGGCGGAACTGGGAGCGCGCCAGCTCGTCGAGCATCCGATTGAAGGCGTTTGAAAGCTGCTCGAAGTCGTCACCCGTGATGATCTCGCTTCGAGCATCGATCTGTCCCTGCTCGACGAGTTCGGTTGTCTCACGAAGTTCACGAACCGGAGAGAGGATCAATTTGGTCAGAATCAGGTGAAACACCAGAATCGCCACGAAACCGGCAGTGATCCCGGATGCGATGATGAAGATGCGACTGGTCAGAAGCTGCCCCGCACCGAATTCACCGGTCCATTCGACCAACGTGATCGAGGTGAGCGCGCCGTCCTTCCGAACGGGGCGGGCGTAGATGACGTCGAGCCCGCTTCCGGATTCAGAAGCGGTTCGCTTGAGAAGATCGGTCTGATCCGGGTTGTCCGTGAAGAAACGCAAGGCCTGACGAATGAACGGATTTGAATCAGAATCGATCGATGAGACGGACACCGCACTGATTCTCTGATCGGCCGCCTTGGCGTCATCACGACTTTCAGCCAGCTTGCGTCCGACCTGGATCTGTGCATCGGATATCACGGTCTCGGAGCGAAACCACGGGACGGCGAGAACGCCTGCAAGGAGGACCACGATGGCGAGGCCGAAAAGAAGCTGACATTTGTTGGCGAGAGAAAGCCCTGATGACATGGCTCAATGGTCCCACATCTGGAATAAAAAAGGCTGTTTTTTACACCTCGCTTGCCGCAAAGTTCACAAGATGCTTGCTGGCAATGAGTAAGCGGAGCACGCATGATGGCGTCGCCGGAGAAAAACCCGATGAATCATTGAAGGGAAAATCGAATGGTCGCCGATATATAGAGTGTCTTCATCTCTTCCTCCTAGGCCTTCGTCGGCTCGCGCCGACGAAGGCCTTTCTTTTGGACGCTACGAGACCGTGCGAGGTGGCGATGTTCAATGAGAATCCAAACTCGGATCGGGTGGCGGCTCAAGCGCTTCGAGCCGGGAAAACTCAACTTCGACAGTCTCACTTCCGATGCAGGGTCATCGCATTGAAGGGTCGACCTTCACGGGCGAACTTCCGCTCGAAATTGGTGCCCACCACTTCCGAGGATCCCGCTGACTTCGGTCGAAGGAATTCCCGACGTTCGAAGATCGATTCATGACGAGACGCATGTTCCTCGTACCAGTTCCAGAGTTCGGCGTGATCGGTCACGAGCCGAAGCTCGCCACCATCCACGAGCAACCTGTGGAACTGCTGGATGGTCTCGTCCTGCAGGACTCTTCGCTTGTGATGACGCGACTTCGGCCAGGGGTCTGAAAAATACAGGTGAATCACGTCGGCGATCCCATCGGGGCACCAGTAACGAATGAATTCCGTGGCATCGGCGTGAAGCATCCGGACGTTCTTCATCTCATGTCGCCGGATACGGTCCGCGGCATACCGACAGAATTCACCGGCCCATTCGATTCCGAGGAAATTCGTCTCGGGATCGAGCACGGATTGCTGAACGAGAAAGGTCCCCTTCCCTGATCCGATTTCAAGTTCGAAGCGACGAGCGGGGTCGGCGAACCAGTCTCTGGGATCGAAACCGCCTGCATCATGCGGTGGGAGATCATCGGCGACGTATCCGTATTCACCCGAGTCGAGTTGCTTTCCTCTGGAAAGTCCGAATGACATGACTGTTCACTCCTTCTCGCTGACGACGTCCTGAATCCACCGCGTGATGTCATCCAGGACGACCGGCTCGACCGTCGTGTCGATTTCAACGTATTCCGAAACGGACCCGGTGTCTGATCTCTGGAAGAGATGATTCAGCTCAGGATAGGCGATCGTGGTGACTTGGCCACCTGCATCGAGTATCGAACGCTCGATCACGGGCAGATTCAGCTCCAGAAGCACCTGGACATCATGTGATCCATTCAACGCGAGGACCGGACATCCCACACGACTGAGATAGACGACGGGGTCCAACTTGATGAAGGCCTCCATCCATGGCGTGAGGAACTCGGGTTCGGAGGTTTCCAATGATTTCAGTCTTGCCGCACGGTCACTCTGATCGATGAGGCCTTCCGAAAAAGCCCCCTCGATTTGAGACTCGAGGAGGATGCGATACCCGGTCTCGAGCTCGACCTGAGAGGCGTTTTTTCGAACCAGATCCATCAGAGCCCGGTGCGCGATCATCATCGGAACGAGGGTGCCTTCCGAATAGCCCTGGACCTCCAGGATCCGCCGCGACTGCGAACTCAGAATTTCACCTCCATCGACAGCCGTGCCCGCCATCAGAACGATGTATGCGATCCGCGCGTCGGAAACGGCGGCGATCGGAGCGACCACGCCCCCTTCGCTGTGGCCGATGAGTCCGATCGAACCTAGGTCGATGTCCTCCCGAGTCATCAGCCAGTCGACCTGGGCGATCACATCCGTCGCGAAATCGGTGGTGAGAGCCTGTGAGAAATCACCGGTCGATTCACCGACACCACGATCATCACAACGCAGTGAAGCGATGCCGTTTCGTGCAAGGTGATCCGCGATCACCAGGAACGGCTGATGATTCATCAAGGACTCATTGCGATCCTGAGGCCCGCTTCCAGTGATGAAGACCACCACCGGAGGACTGTCCGCACCTTTCGGAAGCATCAATTCGCCGGCGAGAACGTGCCCTTCTTGATGGGGAATCTGCACCTCGATGG
The DNA here is from genome assembly GCA_902521645.1 of Planctomycetota bacterium. GTDB lineage: Bacteria > Planctomycetota > Phycisphaerae > Phycisphaerales > SM1A02 > UBA8087. The sequence goes on along the minus strand of CABYSN010000053.1, from coordinate 4,293 downwards.
CCTGATAGGGAAAAGGCGGCCGAGGCGTCTGAGGTCTTTCCCCACTGAGAAAGGGTGCCTCACCGACTGCCTCATTCGGTGTGAATTCGATCTCGAATGACATCCCATTTTGTGACATGGTGGCGGTGTAACCGGCGTCAGGGGTCTCCCGTGGAAGCATCTGAAAGGAGAGCGGCGTGCCGACATTCGTCACAAGTTCGATCATGCCCGTCTCGGGGTCACGGGAGCCGAGACAGGGAAATGCGCTGATCTCCTGAGCCTTGACACCCAGCCTGGCGGAGGCGCAGGAGTCCCCATCATGGCCGATCAAGAGATCAAGAGACAGGCGCGATCCACCGGGCAAATTCAGGATTCCGGTGACGGGCCTCTGCTGTGGCATGGACTCGGGCGCACGCCAGAGATCGAACTGGACCACACCTCCACGCTCCGTGGGCACGCTTTTGAAATCGATGATGTCATAGGAACCTTCCCCATGATCGACATCCGTCAAAGACCAGGGACCAAGCGTGAAGAGTCCGGTGGACTGATCCATGAGTGGAACCCTGATCGTGGTGGTTCCATTCTCTTCAAGGGTCCGAGTCGCTTCAGCGCGGGCCAGACGCATGCTCGGCAAAGTCACCAGAGAGATGCCATCGGGTTGCCCTGATGATTCGATCACGAAGAACGTCGGCACGCCATCGAGGAGCATCTCTCCAGACCAGTCCGAGACTCGAGAGACCTGAGAAGTCGGATCATGAACTGTTTCCTGACAGACCGTGGCGATGAGCGCACAGAGGATGATCAACCCACTCATGACATCACCCTGCTTCGTACTGGATCGTCTCGCTGATCTTGTTCGACTCGTCGCAGATCACCACCTCGGGCCGGTGACGACCGAACGCCTCTTCATCCAGTGAACAGAAACTCATGATGATCACCTTGTGCCCGATGCCGGTCAGCTGGGCCGCAGCACCGTTGACTCCGATGATCCCGGATCCCGGTTCACCTCTGAAGACGTAGGTTTCAAATCGATTCGTGCTGTTGGCATCCGCCACGAGGACCTTCTCATTGACTCGAAGCCCGGTGGCGTCGAGGAGATCGCCATCGATGGTGATTGACCCGTGGTAGTCCGGGTTGCACTGCGTGACAGTGGCCATGTGGATCTTGGCGAAGAGAGCTTCTCGCAACACGGTGGTGTTCCCTGAAGAATTAGCTTGAGACCTCGGGACGTTCCCAGTCGATCTGACGTCCCTCCTGCCAGAGGGATTCGAGATCATAATAGAGACGGTGTTCCGGTTCGAAGAGATGCACGACGATCTCGACGAAATCAACGAGAATCCAGGTGGTGCCGGTGTCCTTGGTCGACTTGAACGGCGGGTTCCCCTGTTCCTTGCCGATGTCCTCGACGGATTGTGCGGCGGACTTCATCTGACGCTCACTGCTACCTGAACCCAGCAGCACGTAATCGGAGACCTGGCTCAGGCCCCGGACATCCAGAAGGACGACATCCTCCGTACGATCATCGGCGAGCGCACGAGCGCATTCGATGGCGAATTCAAGGACGTCTTCAGGATTGGCATTCGAACGTGAACGGCTCATGGTGTTTGATCGATCCGAGGTGTTCATGAGAAGGGGCGGTCTGACGACCGCCCCTGAAAGGTCTGTTTGTGGACTCGAGCATCAACCGAGGCCGAGTGCCGCGAGAACGATCGGGCTGATCTTCACGGTGAGACCGGCGAAGACCACGGAGACCACGCTGACCAGCTTGATCAGAATGTTCAGTGCGGGGCCCGAAGTGTCCTTGAAGGGGTCGCCGACGGTGTCGCCGACCACGCCGGCCTTGTGCGCGTCGGAGCCCTTGCCGCCATGCTTGCCGGTTTCGATGTACTTCTTGGCGTTGTCCCAGGCGCCGCCTGCGTTGGCCATGAAGATCGCGACTGCGAAACCGCAGACCAGTGCACCCGCGAGCATGCCCATGACACCGGCAACTCCGAGGATCACACCGACTGCGATGGGAATGACGACCGCCATCACGGAAGGGATGACCATCTCACGAAGAGCGCGCGTGGTGGAGATCGAAACGCATGACCCGTAGTCGGGATAGCTGTGATTGTCGACGGTCACTTCGAAAGGCCACTTGAGCGGATCGGAGATGTCCTCATCGGACATGCCGTTGGACTTGAAGCCCTTCTTCATGATCTCGAACTGACGACGGCATTCGTGCATCATGGCATACGCCGCACGCCCGACCGCGTTCATGGTCATCGCACAGAAGACGAAGACCATCATCACGCCGATGAAGAGGCCGGAGAGCACTCTGGGGTTCATCAAGGTCACGTCGTAGTAGGAAAGCACGGTGGGAAGACTCGCACCCTCGATGGAGGCGATCTCGACGGACATCATCGTGTCGTTGAGACCGTTGTAGGAACCGATGTAGGCATCCTTGTTCGCGTCATAGGTGATCTTCGTCCATCCACCCGTGTCGCCCGATTGATCCAGATGTCGCTGGGTCTTCTGATCTGCGACGAGACCACCCTCTCGGTTCGGCTCTTCGGATGACTCGATGCCCGCAGTGGACAGGGTGAAGAGGCCATTGCCGACGTAAAGGGCATGAGTCATCTTCTCGCCAGTGCCGAGTTCATCCTGCGGGAAGTCCGCGTAGAAGGCGGCGGGCTGTCCGGAGACGGCGGTCGAATTCAGGTTCGTCTTGACCGTGATGGCGAAGGCCGCCAGCAGTGCAAGTGCGGTCAGAGCGGCTGATCCGATCGCGAATCCCTTGCCGGTCGCAGCCGTGGTGTTGCCCAACGAGTCCAGCATGTCGGTTCGTTCGCGAACGAACGAAGGCTGCTGGGTCATTTCGGCGTTGCCACCGGCGTTGTCAGCGATCGGACCGTAAGCATCGGTGGCAAGCGTGATGCCGAGCGTGGACAGCATGCCCACCGCGGCGATGCCGACACCGAAGACGCCGAGCAGGAAGTTCTCGCTGCCCATGCAGAAGCTGAATGACAGGAGGATGGCGCCCACGGTGGTGAGCAGAGGAATCCAGGTGGATCGCATGCCTTCGGCGATGCCCGCGATGATCACGGTCGCAGCACCCGTTTCAGCCTGCTCCGCGATGCGCTGCGTGGGCGCGTACTCGTAACTGGTGAACTTTTCAGTGCCCCAGGCGATCACAAGACCACCACAGAGGCCGACGGCGATCGCCACGAGGGGACGCCACCAGGCGAGTCCGAGTTCCATCTCGGCGGAAGGCCCGAGCATGAACCAGAGCAGGACGGCACTGAGCGCGATGATCAACCCGGAGGAGAGCCAGACTCCGAAGTGCAGGCTCTTGAGCAACTGGGAGAAGCTCGCACCTTCTTCAGCCTTCACGAAGAAGACCGCGATGATGGAGCAGAGGATGCCGAGTCCGGCGAGTGCGGGAGGCAGGGCCACCAGCTTGAGCGACCAGATGGCGGCGGCGTCGTCGTACTGGCCGGCGAAGATCCCGACGCAGGCAGCGGCGGCAAGCGCCATGGCTGCAAGGATCGAGCCGTAGTAACTTTCATAGAGGTCGGCACCCATGCCCGCCACATCACCGACGTTGTCACCGACGTTGTCGGCGATCGTCGCAGGGTTTCGAGCGTCATCCTCGGGGATGCCGGCTTCAACCTTGCCGACCAGGTCGGCGCCGACATCGGCTGCCTTGGTGTAGATGCCACCACCGACTCGAGCGAAGAGCGCCTGAAGAGAGGCGCCCATCGCGAAGGTCATGGTGACCGTTGTGATGTCGACCAATGATCCGAATTCGAAGATCTGGTAAAGAAGGAAGAACCAGACCGAGACGTCGAGCAGGGCGAAGCCCACGACGCTGAGACCCATCACGGCACCGGCGCGGAACGCGACCTTGAGGCCGCTGTCCAGCGATTCCTTCGCTGCCGCGGTCGTGCGAGCCGAGGCGTTGGTGGCGGTCTTCATGCCGAACCAGCCACAGAGTCCGGAAAGCAGCCCCGCGATGGCCACGCCCAGCGGAGTCAGGATGTCCTGGAGACCGCCATAGGCCATGGCGAAGAGAATGGCGCAGAGCACCACGAAGACGATGATCACCACGTTTCGCTGCTGAGCGAGATAGGCGTAGGCACCATCACGCACGGCCTGGGCGATACGAACCATTTCCGGCTCGCCTTCGCTGTTCTTCATCAATCCTCCGTAGAAGATCAATGCGAAGACCAGCGCGCAGACCGCGCCGATCGGGGCAAGAAACCAGAACGGAGCGCTGGAAACAAGACTCGGTGACTCTAAGAGGTGAAGCATCATCTGATCAGGGCCCTTTAT
>CABYSN010000052.1 GCA_902521645.1 Planctomycetota bacterium | reverse complement strand
GGACAATGGCAATGGAATAAGACGATAACGGAGACGAATCATCAACTCAATCAGAATCAGAAAAAACCGGTACGCACCGTAGTAGAAAACGTTCAACCAAGAGAACGAACACTAACCGATATGAAAATTGATTTTTCGCTTTTATTTGAAGAAGCCTATCTCACCTATGAAACGACCATTCGTCAGCTTTTAGTAGATGCGGAACAGGACTACATCACGAACGTTCTTACAGGTGCAATGGAAAGTTATCAATTGATTAAAGACTATCAGGAAGCTTTTCTTGAGGTCGAACAAGAGTGGAGCGAACGATTCTGGCAGGAATATGCAGCGTTGCAAGATGAGATGGAGGCGGCTGGCTACTACTTCGATGATGCGTTTGAATATGAATTAGAATTTGAACTTAGGCGCGAACAAACCACTCATGCCTATGTACAAGCATTGATGAGGTTAGACTTTAATCCCCCTACTCAATAGCATAGGAAAACCCCGACCAATTGGCCGGGGTTTGTTTCGTTCCTGAAGAAGTCGGTTCTTACTCATGACCCTTTTCTTCAAAATCACTCTTCTTCCAATACTCCACATTCTTCAATCCAGGAATGCTCTCAGCTAGGAATACAGGATTCTTCCCTGCTTTTCGTTGTTTTCCATAATCTTTGAGCGCCGCAAAAGCAAATTTTCCAAGTAAGAAGATCACTAAGATGTTCATAAGCGCCATTAGGCCCATTGTTAAATCAGCCATATCCCAGACAAGACTAAATTCAGCTGTCGCACCGAAAAGAACCATTCCAACCGCTGCAATACGGTAGACCAAAATCGAGATCTTACTCTTTTTAATAAACTCAATATTCGTTTCACCGTAATAGTAGTTTCCGATGATTGAGCTAAAAGCAAACAAGAAAATTGCAACAGCGACAAAGATGCTAGCCCAATTTCCCACTTGAGAAGCTAAGGCGTTTTGCGTTAACTCAATTCCCACAGCACCTGAAGTAAATTCACCTGAAACTAAGATAATCAAAGCCGTTGCACTACAAATGATGAGCGTATCGACAAATACACCTAATGATTGAATTAACCCTTGTTTAGCAGGATGGCTAACATGTGCAGTCGCTGCCGCATTTGGCGCACTACCCATACCGGCTTCATTCGAGAACAAGCCACGCTTAATTCCCATCATCATCGCTGCCCCAATTCCACCACCAACCGCTTGTTCAAGCCCAAAGGCACTCTCAAATATCAGTACGAACACGCTTGGAATCGCTGTAATGTTCATCACTAACACGAACACAGCGACAACCAAATAGATCAGAGCCATAATCGGTACGACAACAGCCGTTACTTTCGCAATCCGATGAACGCCGCCGAAAATGATAATCGCCGTTAATCCAGCAATGACAAGACCAACGATAAGGTGATCAGAGCCGAATGCTCCATTCATGGCAGAAGCGATCGTGTTTGATTGAACAGAGTTAAACACAAGCCCAAAACAAAATGTAATTAAGATCGCAAAGATAATGCCTAACCATCTAGCATTTAATGCTTTTTCCATATAATAAGCTGGACCACCGCGGAAGCTTTCTCCGTCTTTTACTTTGTAAATTTGAGCTAACGTACTTTCAATGAAGGCCGTTGCCGATCCTAAAAGCGCGATCAACCACATCCAAAAAATAGCCCCAGGCCCACCAAGTGCAATCGCAGAAGCAACACCCGCTAGATTCCCTGTACCCACTCGGGACGCCGTACTAATCGTAAAGGCTTGAAAGCTTGAAACCGATTTCTTTCCAGTCTTGATTGTTTCCTTATCCGTCAGTAAGCGGAACATTTCACCGATGTATTTGAATTGTACAAATCCAGATGCAACCGTGAAATAAATTCCGGCAATAATCAGTAACGCAATGAGTAAGTAACCCCAAAGGATATCGTTACCAAACGAAACGATTTTTTCAATCATTGATGTGATAAATTCCAAAATAGTTTCTCTCCTTCTTATGATGTAATAAAAACCATAAATGACGCTGTGACCTTATCTATTATAATAAGAAGATAGTGAAAAAAGCTACAAATAAATATTTTAATATAATGGTATGTTCGCGTAAACTCGCATCCTTCTATCGTTCGTTACACATGCCGAAACGCTTGCCTAGAGCAGTCTCAACCGATTTTAAAAATTTGCTAGTCAGATAACAAGATAAAAGGTAAAATTAACTAAATAACTTGTATAATGGTGCCGTTAAGGGAGGTATTTTGTAGATGGGCGAAGTGTCGACGTTAAGGAAAGTTGTCATATCGTCTACTTTTGCGACGGGTATTTTATTCACAGCCCCGCAAATGGTAGATGCAGCGCTTGGTGATCAAACGCTAAAAAATGGAATGAATCATCCAGATGTAAAAGAGCTACAAGACGCGCTGAAGCAAAAAGGGTTCTTTAGTCATAATCAATCAACTGGATTTTATGGCTCGATTACAGCAGAGGCTGTACGCAAATTTCAAGCAACGCATAATCTTCAAGTAGATGGCATTGCAGGACCACAAACCTTATCCGTCCTACTACAGACGAGTGGACAAGCTCAAGCTGCCCCTGTGTCTACGAACACAACAGATAAACAAGCGGCGAATTCAGCGATAAGCAAGACAAGCATTCTTCGCTTTGGGTCTAATGGTGCATCTGTTCAGCAGTTGCAAGAAAAGTTAAAAGAACAAGGCTATTACAACCATCAAATTACCGGTCAATATGGCCGAGTAACGGAATCAGCAGTTCGCGCCTACCAAAAAGCAAAGAATTTAGTAGTCGATGGAATCGTTGGCCCACAAACGCTATCGTTTCTCTTAAATGAACAGGCTCCCCAACAGGAAACCTATCAACCAGTCCTTCCAAAAGTAGAGGAAAATCAAGAAAAGATCGCATCAGAGACGGTTCAAGTTGTCACAACACTACGGGTAGGAAGCAGTGGAGGCGCTGTGACAGACCTTCAATCGAAGCTACGCTCATTAGGCTTGTTCGAGCAAGAGCCAACAGGGTATTACGGAGAGGTTACGGCAACAGCGGTCCGGAACTTTCAACGTCTACACAAGTTAACGATTGATGGCATTGCAGGTCCCAATACGATTAATAAACTAAACCAACTCGCTACGAACCAAACACCAGGAAAAGTAGAGAATACTCAGCCAACAGGCTCAACAGGCTCACCCGGTAGCACACAGGAAGCCGCGCGCCCGTCAACGGATGCTGCGCTCGTGACGAATTTACTAGCTGAAGCTGCGACCTACATCGGTGTTGGCTATTTATGGGGTGGCTCATCGGTAGAGGGATTTGACTGTAGTGGATTAATGCAATTTATCTTCAAACAACAAGGAATCAGCATTCCTCGAACAGTAGGTGCCCAGTGGGATTTAGGGAAAGCGGTCGCAGAACCAGCTGTCGGAGATCTCGTATTCTTTGAAACCATCGCAGCAGGACCTTCACATAATGGAATCTACATTGGCAATAATCAATTTGTACATAGTGGATCCTCAACAGGTGTCACAATTGCCAATATGAATAGCCCTTACTGGAGCGAACGCTATTTAGGAGCGAAGCGTTTATACTAATTAGCTAACTAGATCGGTCGCTTAAAAAAGGAATGATTCACGATCCAAACAGGTTAGTGACATCCTACATCCTGTATTTAAACTGGAAGGTTAAGGCTTCGATAGTATGAAAATCAAAAAAGCACGGAAACCAATTATTAGGTTCCCGTGTTTTTTAATACAATGAAACAGAATGTTATGCTAATCGCGCAAGTCCACATTCAGAACGCGAGATAAGATGACCGAAAATTGCGCCCTTGTTAACGTTTGGCTAGGTTGATAGAAGCGGCCATCATCATAACCAGTAACAATGCCGAGCTTGGCTAACTGGTTAATCTCTCTGTAACCCGTTGTCGATGTTGTTACGTCTTCAAATACGATAGTCGAATCGGTGCCAAGAGAAAATGCTTTTCCTAAGATAGCAGCCATTTGAGCTCTCGTAATCGGAGCATTTGGCTTAAATGTTCCATCTGGAAAGCCACTAATGATCCCTAACTCAATGGCATGGGCAATGTCTCCAGAAGCAAAATACTCTTTATCCACATCTGAAAAATTCGTTTCCATTTGCGTTGTATCCCAGTTTAACGCACGAGCAATCATGGCTACCGCTTGCCCACGGCGAACGGGCGCGGAAGGTTTAAAGGAACCATCCGCATAACCACTGACAATGCGATTGCTAGCTAAATACGAAATGTGCGGTCCAGCCCAAAATGATTCGCCTACATCCGAAAAGTGAATCAATTCTTCAGGCGTTGGCTCAGGTTTCGGCTCGGGTTCAGGCTCAGATGGTTCTGGAACAGGTTCAGGCTCAACCTCTGTTTTCGGTATAAGAACAGAGAGGGAGGAACTCTTTTTGGATTCTGTCCCATCTTTGCTAACGGCCGTTAAGGTGTAAACATAATCACCTGGAATCAAGGTTTCTTCAAAATAAAGATCACGGACGGTTGCAATCAATTGACCATTTCGATAAACCTGATAAGCAGCAACTCGATCTGCTTGCTGATGTGACCATTGCAAAGAGTAAAGAGCAGAATCGTCGCTATTTGTCGAAATGGTGGTGCCTCTTAACGACCGAGGTACCGATAATTCAATCTTTGTTGGAGGCTGAATTAACCCATATCCATAGCGCTCATCACGAGAGCTCGTTAATGGAAAGGCGTCTCTTTGAGCAAGTTTGCGAATCTCTTTTCCATTAAGATGAGGATAAGCTTCACGATATAGCGCGAAGACCCCTGCAACAAAAGGTGTCGCCATAGATGTCCCGCTTAACGAGGCGAAACGATTATTTAAATACGTACTGCTAATCGATACGCCAGGGGCGCTAAACTCAATTTCAGGACCAGTTGCCGAGAAAGAAGCAATTCGGTTTCGGTTATCAACCGCTGAGACGGCAACGACACTGCCATATTTAGCAGGATACTCAACCGGCATGGGTGTTGCCGTGTTTTTTGACTTGTTTCCCGCTGCAGCCACAACAATAATACCCTGCTCATAAGCATAATCAACAACTGATTTCAAAGCAGAAGAAGGGGTGGATGTACCAAGACTTAAATTGATAATATCCATGTTTTCTTTAATTGCCCATTCAATTCCACGAATCGTATCGTTTAACCTTCCATTACCTGAAGAGTCAAGAGTTTTGACAGAGTAAAGGTCAACATCGTATGCAACGCCTAGATGATGGGAACTCGCTTGATTGGCGGCGATTATTCCAGCACTATGCGTTCCATGGCCATTGTCATCGAAGTAGGAAGTGGTGTAATCAACCATTGACACCCCCCCGCGAATAGTGAGTGCCGGATGCGGAGCAATTCCACTATCAACAACGGCGACTTTAACACCTTTGCCTGTATACCCAAGATTCCAGCTAGAGGGAATGGCCAAATGAGAGATTCCCCAGTTCGCATAAGTAGAACTCTCCACAATAAGTTCTTGGTTCTCCTCAATGGAGGAGACTGTAGGCCAAGAACGAATGGTTTCAACCGAACGGTCATCAGTTACGATCACGACGCCCGGGAAGAAAGTGAACTCTTCCACTACGTCAATCGATTCAAGAGAATGTAGGAGTTCATAATCAATTTCTTCGTCAAAAATAAGAATGTACTCGGTTGATTCAGAAGCAAATACGTTTGAAACTTGAAAAAAGAAAAGCAAAACGAATAAGATAGAAAATCGTTTCAAAAAGATAGTCATCAAGTCACCAGCTTTCTCATAAACTAATTAAATAGTAGGTGCCCTTTTATTATAGAAGATTCCCAGTGATTATGAAACAAAATCGACAAGAAAAACCAATGTTTTAAATTATGGAAAAGGGGAATAAAAAAAGCAACAGGGATTCATCCCTATTGCTTGGTGAAACACCTATTTAGTAAGAGCTCGATCAAAGAATACAGAAAGTTGAGCACGTGTCGTCGTATTGCCAGGACGGAAAGTTCCGTCTTGATAACCAGCAGTGATTCCACTTTCAGCTAAGCTTTGAATCGCGTGATAAGAATGACGTGATTCTGATACATCTTTGAAATGGGTGTGCTCTGTTGCATCTGAAAGCTCAAATGCCTTCTTGAACACAAGGGCAATATGTTCTCTTGTAAAGTGATCGTTCGGTCGGAAGTTTCCATTCGAATCGCCTGAGAAAAATCCTGCTTGAGCTACGGCTTGAATGGCATCATACGCATGATATGATTCTGCAACATCATGAAAATCTACCTTCGCCCCTGTTGGTTGAAGATCCAATGCCCTTGTTAAAATTATCGCCACTTGAGCACGTGTAATCTCTTCATTTGGCTTAAAAAGACTTCCTTCATAACCCGTAATTATGGTTTGTTCGCCTAAGCGGCTAATAGAATTGTGTGCCCAAAAATCAGAACTAACATCATGATATTGGCCAGCAGGAAGTTCCTTTAACGATACTTGCTGAACTTCGATATCTTCTAGTACTCTTCTTGCTCCTATGTATCGACTCCCCCAATAGTGAGGATCATTAATGTTAGAGATTGAGATTCCATTTGATGAAGAAGCATGAATAAATTGATTGCTTCCTATATAAATACCTGAATGCGAGGGAGCAGCCCCTGTTGTATTAAAAAACACAAGATCCCCCACTTCCAAATTGGATTTGGAAACCGATTTACCGGCGCGGTACTGAGAAGCTGATGTTCTTGGCAACTGTATTCCTACCTCATTAAATACATACCGGATAAACCCCGAACAATCAAATCCACTTGGAGTTGTTCCTCCGTACAGATAAGGGGTTCCGAGTTGGTCTCTAGCACTTGATACGATGTCATCATGAACAGATGACGCTTTTACGTTGTCGTGTGGCAAGATCGCTACGAGCAGTAGAAGGCTTAACACAACACACATGGTCCTCTTCGACAAGCTTAACACTCCATTCTTTCGACAATTCTTTCTTTTAATCTACCTATTAAGTTTCTAGAAATAAGTCTAGCACAAAAATCTACCAGATTTTATTACATTTGTGTAACAGAACGACAACATTTTATGACAGGTCGAGAAAATTGTTGCTACGATCCTCTTGAAATGAATGACGTTTTGAACAAAGAAAGCTACTTCTGGTTTAGGTGTATCACCCTTCTTATGTCGCATGAAAAATCCGGCTTGTTTTCTAGCTTGTAGATTTGTACAATAAGAAAGATATGAATAATAAGAAGAGAAGCTAGGAGAAGATAGGATGAAACGATTATTCCTCCCGACGATGATAGGCGTAGCTATGATGCTTTCAGGATGCGGGGATCAATTAAAAGCGGTACAAGTATATGAAGAAGCGATAACAGCAACAGAGCAATTAGAAAGTATAACGTTTCAACGGAATCAAACGTTAACGGCACAGCAAGAGTCGTTTCGTTCAGGAATGGAAGGTGTCATCGAATATAATCCGTTACAAGCATATGCCGAAATTCAAATGAACCTGTTAAACTTAACAGAGTCATTAGATATGGAAATGTATGTGACAGATAATGAGTGGCGCGTTCGTCCAAATAATCCTGGTGCAACGTGGCAAGCGCGTGACCGGAATGGACTTGATGATATCATTTTTGAGAATCCTGCAAGATTGTTTGAAGTGTTTCAGCCATATAGTGAGGAATTTCTAATGAAAGAATCGGAAATCCTTTTCTACGATCCAGAGAATGAGGAACTTCTAATGGATAAAGAGGTTGAAACAATTCCAGTCTATGAAGTGTCGTTTAGAGGATCAGATGAACAGTACCGACCTTTAGTCCTTCAGCATGTGAACCAAATGGGACTCGCTGATCGCCCGAATATAAACATGGATGATGTAATGGAGAGCATTGACATTGAACGAATTGACATGACGATTTTTGTTGATGTCGAAACATTCGATGTTCACCGCTTCCAAACACGCTTCCGTTACACGGTTGAAATCCTCGATGAGTACCGTGTCATTGACGAGTCATTGTTGCTTCGTTTCCAAAATCATAATGAACCAGTTACTATAGAAGAGAAGATAGAAGGTTAGTTTAGAAATACATCATTCAGAGGTTGGGACCTAACTAAAGTGTTAAATGGATAATGGGCATGCTGAACTTTAGCGGAGGATTGTTCCGGAGCGATTGCTATGCAGCAACAATCTTCACACACCATTCCCAGTTTATAAAACCACTTTTGTCCAAGCCTTTTTTTTTGTTCTTTTTTAGATTATTAATAGGAATAACTGCCGAAGACAAACATAGTATGAGAGAGTGGAGTGGGCTGAGGACGTATGTACAATAGACTTTGCAAAATAATTTACATAGCAAGAAAGATAGCTACCATTAATTACTAGCGTAAAAACCGGAAAAACTTTCGTGAATCTATTTGCAAATGAAGAATAATTGTGTAGAATGACGTTAGATGTTGAATCTGATGTCACTCCAACCGCACCACTTGTAGATTCTAGTAAATTTATGTTACAATAAGTAGAATC
>CABYSN010000051.1 GCA_902521645.1 Planctomycetota bacterium | reverse complement strand
GCTCTGTCAGCTTCTTCTTCTCGGTCTTCCGGTGTTGATCTTCGGTGGGATTCTCGAACTTCACGGGCGGCCTGACTGGGGGGAGATCGCGTGTGGTCTGCTGGGACTTCTTCTCGGGGGTGCGCTCTGGCTCGCACTTGGAATGTTGGCTTCGACGTTGACCGAGAGTCAGCTTGTCGCGTATCTGCTGGCACTCTTCACCTCTCTCTCTGTGGTTCTGGGGTCGCGGCTTCTTCCCGGATTGGTCGGTTCGGAACAAGCCGACCTGCTTTTCGCGTTCGATCCCACCCGCCGAATAGAGGACTTTGCAATCGGCCTGTTCGACACCTCGAATCTGGTGTATTTCCTGGCTGCGACCGGTGGAATTCTCTGGCTGACTCGCCTGATGGCGGATTGGCGCCCCGGGCTTCGGCCTCAGGGGAGTCGGATCTTCGCGGGCGGGGTCGAGGGGCTCGGAGTCTTGTTGGCCGTGTTCGGGGTCATCGCGGTCTTCGATCTTCCGGTGATGCAGCGCAGTTACGACCTGACTCGAACAAGGGCCTACGCTCTTGATCGAGACACGCTCGCGCTTCTTGAGAGCCTGCCGGACGAGGACGGAGCCTGGACCATCGATCTGCTGGCGGTGTCGTCGGAGAATGAACTCGGTGTGATGCGTCAGGTCGACGAAGTCCTTCGGCGATTCGACCAGGCCTCCGACTCTGTCGTGACCGGCCGAATCGATCCCCTGGATCCGGATTCCCTGGAACGTTTCGAATCCCTCATCCTCCGACTCCGATCCGCCTATGCGGATGAGGTCGAGCTCTATGAATCGACTCTCGCACAGGCGATCCAGATCTACGCTGATCTGAGGATCTTCTCGGTCGAGGCACTGCCCGCTTTTCGCGAGGCGATCGCATCTCTGCCGGCGGGCACGAATGGGGCGGTTCAACTCGGCGAGATCGCTCGAGCACTCACGCGACTGGGTGTCGAAGGCGGTGAATTCGAGTCGTTCGTGATTCGTGGACTCGAGTCGAATGGAGCGCGCCCAATTCCCGACCACGAAGGTGTTCGGACCGCTCTGCTCACGACCTCTCTTTTCTGGGCAGAACAACTTGAAGCCACGGTGGATTTTCTTCAGCAGAACATGATCGACTCATCGGTCACCGCCGATCTGCGTCGTTTCGCGTTGACCCAGCGGGATCGCTTTCAGGCCGTCTCTGAAAAGCTCGCCTCCGCGGCGGATCGTCTGAAACGTCTGCCCGCGCTTGCGCTCTCCGAAGCATCGCGCGCCATCCAGTCTGGTGAGGCGGCCATCGTCACCGGGCCTGGGTATGGCGCGGCAGTGGTTCCTTCCTGGCAGCTTTTTCCACGAAATGCAGTCGATTCCGATGATGGAACGGTTCGGATCGATCGAAGGTTCCGTGGTGAGGAGGTTCTTTCCGGCGCGATTCGCTCCCTGCTTCTTCCCGAGCGCCCCATGGTCGTTCTGGTTCACGGTGAAGACCGTCGGATGCTGACGTCCTCTCCGGACGGCGGTGATTTTTACGCGCTCGCCGACGCTCTTCGCGCCGCCCGCTATCAGGTCGAGGAATGGAACGTCACCACCGGTGAGCGCCCGATCGCAGTTGAAGGCGTTCGCCCGGTCTGGGTGATTCTTCCGCCTTTGAAACGATCCGGTCTCGAATTCTCGAAGGCGGAGAACGCGCTCCTGAGGATCTCCCGTGAACTGCTTGCAGACGGAGAACCAGTGCTTCTCTCTCTCGGTCGCAGCATTCTTCCCGTTCTCGGGAAGGAGGATCCCTGGGCGACTCTGGTCTCGACTCTCGGTGTGCAGGGTGCGACCGACCGTTTGGTTCTCGAGAGAGTTCCAGTCGATGAAGGGTCCTTTGAATTCCGACAGTGGGTGCGTCTGCCACAGCCGCTGGAGCAAGGTTCGCATCCGGTCAGTGATGCCGTCGGAGATCAGGCACTCGTGATTCTGCAGCCGGTGGCCCTTGAGATCGATCCCGAATCGGATGCCGAAGTCCTCTGGGCGATCGATCCAGACGAGGACCGATGGCTCGAGTCCGAGTGGCGGATGGACCGGGTCGAAAGTCGTGATTCCATTCCCGAAGAGGGACTCTTCGACGAACCGCTTCCCGTCGTTGTGGCGGTCGAACGATCGATCGAAGGGGAAGGTGTTCAACGAGTTCTGGTGGTGGGGGGATCCGGCTGGCTGTTGAGCACGGTCGCCGATCTTTCTCGTTCGATGGGGGGAGAGCGACGTGTTCTCGAGGCGCCGGGAAATCGTTCTCTGCTTCTTGCCTCCACCGCATGGCTTTCAGGACTGGATGAACTCGTGCCACAGAGTGGTGGTGTGAACGAGTTCAGTCGACTGACCGGACTGTCGGAGACCACTCGACGACTCTGGGGTGTCCTCCTCATCCTCGTCCTGCCTCTTTCCGTGCTCGGTCTCGGTGCTTCGATCATCATCTCGAGGAGGCGTGCATGATGGGTAGAGTGATCGCGATCTGGTCTCTTGCACTGATTTCGTTTTTCGTCTGGTGGATGATTCGCGAGGCTGGAAACACCTCGTCTGGTTCCACTCGGGTGTTGCTGGAATCCGGGGTGCCGCAGGATCAGGTCGAAGAGATCACGCTTGAATACGGTGGGGATCGCACTCTTCGTTTCGTTCGGGATGGCGTTTCCTGGAGACAGGTCGAACCATTTTCAGTGGGCGTCGACGCCTTCAGCGCGCGCCAGATCGCGGTCGTCGCTTCGTCTCTGAAATCGAGCGACTTCGTCGAGATCGGCGATGACCAGGCGGGTCTCGAGCAGGCGGCGCGTCTCGGGTTCGATGAACCTGCGGTCCGAGTGACCTGGCGATGGGGCGATCAATCTCGGGTGCTCGTGCTTGGGAATCGAACGCTTGCCGGTCGTGGATGGGCGCGACTGGAAGGCGAGAAGGTGGCCTGGCTGGTGGAATCATCACTCCATGAGCGTCTTATCGACATGGATTCCCGGCTCTGGCGTGATCGGGCGCTTCTTTCGGAGGCGGGTGTGGAGACGCGTGGAATCGAGATCACCGTCGGCGATGCCTCAGTGCGTCTGAAGAGCGAGCTCGACGGTTGGAGGCTCACGAGTCCGGTGACGGCTCGAGGAGATGCCGCCGCGATTTCAGAATGGTTGTCCGAAGTCTCCAGAGCATCCACCGAAGGCTATCTCTTCGACCGACCGCGTTCTCTGGATCCATTCGGCCTCGAGCCTCCCGTGGCGGTGGTTCGACTCACCCAGCGTGATGGCACAACTCGGTGCGTTCTCATCGGCGACCCGATCGGCGTCGGATCCACCGAACGATACGGGCTTGTCGAGGGAAGTCCCACGATCCTCCGGTTGAATGAGGACGCACAGAAGTCTCTTGTGCCTTCTGCAGCGCTCTTCGTGGATCCGACCGGGACCGCGGTCGGCAGGCAGGATGTCGGAAGTCTCGAAGTTCGTCCCGTTGAAGGTGCTGATTTCACCCTGACTCGTGACTTCGATCGCTGGATTCTGGAATTCGACGGCAAAGAGGGCTCGGTCGAAGTTCCGAGGCAGGCGGTCGAAGGTCTTCTGGGTCAGCTGACTTCGGCGCGCGCTTCTGAAATCGAATTTCTCGAGTATCCCAGCGAGCTCGAGTATGCCGTCGTGATCCTCTTCGATCTCGATGGGCTTCCTCTCGACACCGTTCGTGTCATTCGTGATCCCAATGATGGTCGCTGGGCTCTGGAGAATGGCGACGGAGTTCTGAGGATCTTCCCCCCCGGCATGCAGCCCGCCCTTCGGCCGGCTGATTTCGGTGTCCTCACGCCCTGACGTCTTCCGGCATTCGATACCAGCCGATGAATTCGGAATCCCGCGCGAGCATCGTGATGGGATCGAGAGCGATTCCATCCGAGATGCGATCCTTCTCATCCCCCCGAAAGGGTGCGATGCCCGAGGGATCCCCCAGAAGCGTGGGAGCGATCATGACCAGTACTTCGTTCAGGAGTCGCTCCTCGGCGAGTCTCCCGACCAGGCCGCCTCCGGCCTCGACGAGGACGTTCGACCATCCATATGATTCGAGCCCGATCCTGAGTGCCGGAGCGATGGTGCCTTGATCACCCAGTGCGATGAGATGGACTCCTGCTTGCTGAAGTGCGGCGGCTTTTTCGCCGCTCATCGCGTTGCCATCGCAACAGATGAAGGTTGCCGACTCGGATGCCGTCTTCACGAGGACCGCGTCCATCGGTATCTCAAGGTGATCGTCGACGACCACTCGAGCGGCTGTTCGTCTCGACGTTCTGTTCGTTCTCGGAGTGAGTCTTGGATCATCCGCAATGACCGTCCCAAGTCCGGTGAGAATCGCATCGACTCGTCCGCGTTCTCGATGAACCAGGCGCCTTGATCGCTCCGAAGAGATCCATTTCGAGTCTCCCGAAGAGGTGGCGATCCGTCCATCGAGTGTCTGGGCCCATTTCGCGATCACCCATGGAAGTCCTCTGAGACATCGATGCTCGTGTGGAGCATTCAAAAGAGAGGTCTTCCTGGTTCTGTGATGTTCGACGACGATGCCTGCTCGTCTCAGTCTTTCCGACCCGCCTCCGGCGACGTGGTTCGAGTCCCCGTGGGCGTAGACCACTCGTGCGATTCCGGCGGCGATGATGGCTTCGCTGCAGGCACCGGTTCTTCCCGTGTGGTTGCAGGGTTCGAGCGTGACGTAGAGGTGGCCACCGACGGCCTTCCGGCCGGCGCGTTGGAGTGCGATGGCTTCGGCATGGGGTCCTCCGCATCTTTGGTGATGTCCCTCTGCAATGAAGTTCCCTTCCGAGTCGGTGATGACGCAGCCCACCATTGGATTGGGTTCCACGTTGCCATGCCCTCGAAGCGCGATTCTCGCCGCTCTGTCGAGCAGAGTCTTCGTCATCATGTCTTCGAAGTCTCTTGTCACGAGTTTTCCTTGTAGAGAATCGAAGCGACGAGGATGTCGTCCTCGATCATTCCTCTGGAGAATTCCTGTGCGGTCGCAGAGATGACGCTGGACCAGTCCCTGGAGATCTCGGAATCCCTGGCGACCTGTCGCAGTCGATTCAAGCCGAGCAGGTCACCCTTTGCGGATCGTGCTTCGGTGACGCCGTCGGTGTAGAGGCCTATCAGAGCCCCCTTTGAAATGTCGACCTCGTCCTGCTCGACCTCGAATTCGTCTGGAAGTCCGGCGCCGAGCATCATGGCGGTCGTCCCGAGTTCGATCATCTCCCCTTCGGTCGAGAGCACGAATCCCGGAGGGTGACCGGCATTCACCCACTTGAGTCTTCCGTTTTCGAGATCGAGTTCACACGTGATTCCCGTGGCGAATATCTGGTGTGGTGCCATGGTGAGTGCGAAATACCGTTCCAGCCCTTTCATCAACGTCAACGGGTCGCCTTCAGGATGTTCACCTCTGAGTCGTACGATCTCTCCGTAGATCCTGTTGATGGTCATTGCCGCGGGTAGTCCGTGGCCGGTCACGTCGAGGAGAATGACTATGGTCCTGTTGCCAAGCCGTTCGAACCAGACGAAATCCCCTCCGATCTCGCTGTAGGGCGTGTAGTTGAAATCGAATGCAACCTGTTCGTCCTCGTGATTTTCGGGAAACAGTGCATCATGGATTTTTCGGGCCTGAGCCATGTCTTGGCGCAGGTCCAGGTATTTCCGACTCAGCATCGAAAATTTGAAACGTCTGCCATGTTTCCTGAGTCTCGACCAGCAGATCAGCATGCCCGGAATGAACATGACTGAGAGGAATCCGCAGAAGAGCATGCTTCCCGTCATGGTGAGCATCGTGTATTGAATGGTCTGACCTGTTCCGATGCTTTCCAGGAACAGGAGGCCCACGATCAGAACCAATGTCAGCAGATAGGCCGGCCCCATCGCCTTGAGGCTTTCCCATGCACTCCATGGAAGAAAAAGACAGGCGAGAAAATGCCAGAAGAAGATCTCCCAGAGTCCCGACCCGATCATCTGGGTGTCCCCCTGGTAGACGGCGGTCGTCATCAGAGCGTTGAAGATGCTCAGCGTGCGAAGCAGTCTTGTGGATGCATTGATGAGTTGCTCTCGTGTCTGCAATCCCTGTCGCAGTCTCATGAAATACGTGAGAACCAATGCGAATTCCAGGATTGCACCGATTACTGCGAATGTCACGATTCTGGTAGGGGTGCCCTCGAGTTGCGGATCCGACGGCGCCCCGTCGCCAAGAGACACGGACATGATCAGGCCGAGCGCTCCGATCCCCCAGGTCACTGTGAGAACACAGAGGATGCCGATACAGAGATTACGGTATCTGCGTCTGAACCACCCATCCATCTCCAGAGCGTATTCACCCTCGAACATGGTTTCGGGATTCTCGATGGATGGCTGCGAGTTCATCATGCCTCAAGTATAGAAAAACGGCCCCGTCGAAACGGGGCCGTTGAAAAAACAAGCTTCCAGATCGCGGTCAGGGTCACTGATTCGCGAGGACCTCTTCCTTGAGTCGATCCGGCATGAGGCGGTACTCGCAGGGTTCCATCGAGCTGTTCGCTCGGCCCTGGGTCATGGAACGAAGCACGGTCGTGTAGCCGAACATCTCGGAAAGAGGCACTTCAGCCTGGATGACACGGACGTTGTTTCGGATCTCGCTCTCGACGATGTGGCCACGACGGGAGGAGAGGTCGCCTGAGACGTTTCCGAAGAATTCGTCCGGAGTCACGATCTCGACCTTCATGATCGGTTCGAGCAGGCCGAGCCCGGCCTGGGTGCAGGCCTGTCGGAAAGCGAGTGCACCGGCTTGTTCGAAGGCGATCTGACTGGAGTCGACGTCATGATAGGAACCGAAGACCAGTTCGACCTTGACGTTGATCACGGGGTAGCCGCCGATCACACCGCTGGATGCAGCGTTTCTGACACCGGTCTGAACTGACGGGATGAATTCCCGCGGGATCACGCCGCCGCTGATGGAATCGACGAACACGACGCCGTCCTTCATCTTCAGTTCCTGTTCCTCGGCTTCCGCGGCAGTGATGGGGGAGACGCTCACGACGGCATCGCCGAACTGGCCTCGTCCACCACTCTGCTTCTTGAAGAGGCCGCGCACGTCGTTGGCATCGCCGAGAATCGTCTCTCGGTAGGACACTCTCGGTCGACCGACCTGGACGCCGACCTTCATGTCGCGCACCAGCTTGTTCTTGATGATCTCGAGGTGAAGTTCACCCATGCCCGAGATGATCGTCTCACCGGTCTCTTCGTTGTACTGGGTTCGGAAGGAGGGATCCTCGCGACGAATGGTGGTGAGCGCTTCGCCCAGCTTCTTCTTGTCGTCCGCCGTGTTGGGCTCGATCGACATCGAGATCACGGGATCGGGGAAGTCCATCTTCTCGAGAATGATGGGGTCGTCGGGGTCGCAGATGGTGTCGCCGGTGAAGGAGTTCTTCAGTCCGATGAGTGCCACGATCTGACCGGCGCCCACCTGATCGAGTGCTTCGCGATCCTTGGCGTGCATTTCGAAGATTCTTGAGACGTTCTCCTTGCGACCGTTGCCCGGATTGAGGACTCGTGAACCTCTGGGCAGCACGCCTGAATAGACGCGTGCGTAGGTCAGGTCGCCGTGGGTGTCGTTGACGACCTTGAACACCAGGGCCGAGAACGGCGCGTCTTCGGTGTTCTCTCGAGTGAGCTGGGTGTCGCTGTCCCTGGGATCCGTACCGTGGACCGCGGGTGCCTCCGAAGGGTTGGGGAGGTAGTCGATGACGCCGTTGAGGACTCGCTGGACGCCGACGTTCTTGAGGGCGGACCCGCAGAAGACCGGGTTGCAGAGCATTTCGATCGTGCCCTTTCGAAGGGCCGCTCTGATTTCCTCCTGCGTGATGGCGGATTCGTCTTCGATGTACTTCTCCATCAGATCATCGTCGATCTCGGAGGCCTTCTCGACGAGGTTGTGACGCCATTCCTGGGCTTCTTCAAGCATGTTCTCTGGAATGTCACGCTCTTCGACCTTGGCACCGAGTTCGCCGGCATCGAAGTAGTAGGCGCGCATCTCGAGGAGATCGATGATGCCTTCCAGTTCGTCAGCGGATCCGATCGGAATCTGGACCGCGATCGGGTTGGCACCGAGTCTGGTCTGGATCGTCTTGAACGAATAGGCGAAGTCCGCGCCGATCTTGTCCATCTTGTTGATGAAGCAGAGGCGGGGCACCGCGTAACGGTCGGCCTGACGCCACACGGTCTCGGACTGCGCTTCCACGCCTTCCTTGCCGTCGAAGACCGCGACCGCACCGTCAAGCACTCGAAGCGAGCGCTCGACTTCGATCGTGAAGTCCACGTGACCAGGGGTGTCGATCAGGTTGACCTTGTAGTCGATGTCGTTGTGGGTCCAGGGGCAGGTTGTCGCTGCGGACTGGATGGTGATGCCGCGTTCCTGTTCCTCCTCGAGGAAGTCCATGGTCGCGGTGCCTTCATGCACCTCACCCATCTTGTAGCTCTTCCCCGTGTAATAGAGGATGCGTTCCGTGACGGTGGTCTTGCCCGCATCAATGTGGGCGCAGATTCCGATGTTCCTGACTCGGGTAAGGTCGGTGCTCATACCGTGATCCTGTTCAACGTTGGGGTGAAGGGTCAATTCTTGAGAAGCTGTTCGAGGCCGAAGAGTTTCGGACGAACGATACGATGGGACTACAGATCGAGAATTTCCGGTACTGAAAGCTCCGGAGAGTTCAGTACTTTAATCGACAAGGATGCTCAGAATGCTTTGAAAGCTTCTGAGTGGTGAAGAATTTGAAGATCGTAACGATCCGATCACCTTGGTTCAAGGGCAAAAGGTGATTCAGGTGCTCTGGGGGCCTTTTATGGTCTTTATTCAGACGCTTCTGACGAGCTGGCTTTCGTCGAGGCTCAATTCGCGGCAGATGGGATCGACATCCTGCATGAAACGGCGCCCATCCTGCACGTAGCCTGCGGTCGGTTTCAGCTCCGGAACCCTGACCCCGAAGAACCGGTTCAGCCGCATCATGTGGAG
>CABYSN010000050.1 GCA_902521645.1 Planctomycetota bacterium | reverse complement strand
ATCAGGGTTCACCCAGACCCGTTTCAACGATTGTATTGCCATTAAAAGCACTTATTTTCCCCCGGAGCAGCTCAGAATGTCGTCAAAAAACCCCATCGCCCAGTCCAAGAATCCGACATTGCTCATGATGGGATTCGCCCTGGTCACCGCCCTCGGCGGGTGCCACACGAACGAGGCACACAAGACAGATCACCAACACCAGCATGCTCAGAGCCAGGCCGAGGCCGCTCCCATCTCCGAAGAACCTCGGAGCCAGAATCAGGACCAGAAGACGACGGATGCCACGACAACGTCGGATGATCGATACAAGGCGACCATCACCATCGGCCCCGCCACGACCGATGTGGAAAAGACACGCACCGAGGCCAGAATGCCGGCAGGAGGCGAACTCACGATCAATCTGCCGTTCCAGGCGGGCACCGGATACAGCTGGGCACTCTCAAGCATCTCATCTGATCTGAAGATGATGTCCCAGACCGTGCGCAGCCTTTCGGAAGACGGACGAGCAGGCGGCCCGATGCTGGCGGTCTACGTGCTTGAATGTCTCTCCGCGGACTCGGTTCAAACGGCGAGGTTCGAACTTTCTCGACCATGGGAAACCGACTCGCCGCCCGTGCGAGAGATCATCCTGCTGGTCAATGGCGCAGGTGCCGACACTGGAAAATGATCACGACATGACCGCCGAGAACAGACAACCGATCATCGGAATTTCCGTGAACCTGGAGGACGGGCAGTACCGAAGCCGAACGAGCTATGCCGATGCGGTCTCGAAAGCAGGCGGCATCCCCATCCTGCTCACATGCCTGCCCGAGATGATCCCCCACTACGTTGGACTGTGTGACGCCTTCGTGACGTCGGGCGGAGACGACCCCGACACCACCACCTTTGGAATCGCTCCACACCCAGAGGCGACGCTCATGGATCCCATGAGACAGACCTTCGAACTGGGACTTCTCAAATCACTTGAAAAGACCACCCACCCCCTGCTGTCAGTCTGCCTGGGCATGCAGCTGTTCACACTCAGCCATGGAGGGACGTTGGAGCAGCATCTTCCCGATGCACTGGAGACGGCGGATGAACATTGGAATGGCCAGATTCATGCCATCTCCGGCAAGCTTGGAAACGGCTCGGTCCACAGCCATCACAAACAGGCGATGGCGTCCGCGGGCTCTCTTGAAGTGATCGCGCGATCGCACGATGGGCTGATCGAAGCCGTTCGAGATCCAGCCCATACCTTCCGAGTGGGCGTGCAATGGCATCCCGAAAGAACACTCGAACACCCGTTCGGGCAAGGTCTCTTCGAAGCCCTGATTCGCGCCACGACAGATGGCCGTTCCTTGGAAAACGGACGTAAAAATCAGAGCCTGAGGTCCGAAAACGGCTGAATTCAGCCCGCTGACTGCGGAGCCATCACTCCGATGAGGCACGCCCTCGGTCACGTGATAGGATCACTTGGAGAGGTGATGTTGCGATGCCTTCGCTGCGACAAATTCTTTCTGATCGTGCGGTTACGGAGGTCATCCTCCTCAGGGCTGCCCGTACATCGATGCCGTTTGAATACGAAGGCCTGGGCGCAGCCATCCACGAGAGCCACGATGCCCTGGCTGCATTGGCCACCATCTGCATCCTCAAACAGCGCCAACGGCCCAAAAACGACTATCCAAGAGAACCACGAACCCAGATCGCGCTGATCTACTGCAAGCGTTCCGATGCTGATGACATTCCGATGTTGCACAAGCTCCTTGAACACATCAGAAGCGTGCACCGGGATATCGGAATCTGGTGTCTTCCGGAAGATGGCGTGCTGATCGAGACCAATGCTCCGATTCTTCCCGAAGAGTCGACTTCAGGTGAAGAGACTGAAAAGCCGGGATTCTCGGACCCCCCCTCCGCAGGCGGAGGCTCGGCCTACGGCACGTTGAAGTTCAGAGGCTCTTTCGTGCAGGAACCCTCCGTGCCGGAAGTCGATTCACCTTCGGAGCAACCCGGGATCGAGGACCTGAATCTCGGGACATCCGATGATTTTGAAGATCCGGACTCGACGGAACCCCGTACGGATCCCACGATTAGTGCGGAGGAGATGGAGATGCTCTTTCATGATTCGGACGAGGACCATGATGATGGCAGGTCCGATCCAGAGGCCACGGAGGATCCGGTTCGATGACACCACCCACCGGCAGAAGAGTCAGAGCCCCGAGAGCGGAGCCGATCATCGTCGGCGAGGAGCTGTCCGTCGCACTTCTTAATGAAGTCCGTGAAGCACTCGCACCCCGTGATGTCCGAGTCGTCGCATCACTCTTCGAGGCGGTCGAGAACACCGGGTCGCTGGCACATGTCTCGGCAATCCTGATGGCACCATCCTCCGGTTTCAATGATCATGAGATCGTCGATGCCTTCAGAAAGGTCGATCCTTCTGTTCGTCTCGTTCTTCTGATCGAAGATGGCGAAGAGGCTCGCGGCCGCACCGCCATCGAGAAAGGCTTCGATGCCGCCGTGAATCCGGGGCGCGACCTCGATCTGGTCGCCGCAGCCATCGAAGGAACAGGTGATGCCGAGGCCCTGCACAGGAGACTCATCAACAGACATTCGATCCCCTCTTCGGAGATGCCACCCTCGAAGAACGGAGCCGACGAACAGTCGGTGATCGAACGAGTGCTTGACGAGTCGTTCGAACGGGCCAATCGCGAGGAACATGCCTCGGAAACACGGACGGTCCACGGTGCGGGAATGAAAGGGATGATTCCCCGGGAACACGAGAGCCAGATGGTGCAAGCGATGATCGAGAATCGCGACATCCAACCCATCGGACTGCAGATCATTCGACAACGAACCGGGATCGAGAATCTACAATTTCTCGAAAACTCGATGGAAGAGGAACGGCGCCGGGCTGGAAACAGAAACGCGACGATTCTCGCCGTGCCGGGAAGCGACGGTGTTCTTGGCTTTCTCGTCACCGATGACCCGAAGGACGCTCCATTGCTTGCCTCATGGATTCAATGGCTCTCTGCATGGATGAACCTGCAGAGGAAGAACGTCACATTGCTCGAACAAGCCTGGACGGACCATCTCACGGGAGCCGGCAATCGCAGAGCGCTCGAGGACGTCCTCGAACGCGTCATCGCTCGTTCCGATCGAACCTGGCGCTTCATGAGCCTGATGTGCTTCGACATCGACAATTTCAAGAAGTACAACGACAAGTACGGGCATGCCGCGGGCGACGAGGTGCTTCGGGAGACGGTTCTCCTGGTCAAGACCGCGATTCGAAAGGGAGACCATGTCTTCCGAGTCGGCGGCGACGAATTCGTCGTGGTGTTTTCAGATCCCGAAGCACGTGCGGACCAGTCTCAACCTCTGGTCCACGAAAAGATCGCACGACGGATTCAATCGAGCATGGGCAAGCTCGCGCTTCCGAACATCGGACCGGAGTCTCCGGAGAGGATTTCCATCTCCAGCGGGCTGGTCACCTATCCATGGGATGTCCTGAATCTTCCGGGACAGGGAACGGCCATCGAGAAGCTGCTCTCCCTCGGTGATCAGCGGGCCCTCGAAAGCAAGCGATCCGGCAAGAACAAGATCACGCTCGGACCGGACGCCGCCGGATAGTCGACCCGGACTTCAGTCGAACGCCCTCCCATGCCGACAATCTCCAATGATGAGTCGCTCGATCATCATTTCAGATGTCCATCTGCTTCGCGGCGCCAACTCGAGCGCGAGGATGCTGTCACCTCTCTTCGGTTCGTGCGACCATCTGATCGTCAACGGGGATCTGGTCGAATACCACCGGGGAGCCGTCACGGAGGATGCGAAACGGGTGCTCGAGGAGACGAAACGGATCGCTGATGAGAATGGGACGAGACTGTCGCTTCTGGCCGGAAACCACGATCACGACATTTCAAATGAACGAGCGATCACCTTCGCGCAACGACGGATCGTCGTCACGCACGGTGACGCCTTTCACAGCATGATCGCTCCTTGGGCCAGACATGCCACGATCATCAAGGCGGAATGGGTGAAGGCTCGTCGATCCCAGAATGAAGAAGATGCGCAAGAGACCATCGAGAACAGATTCGACGCCACCAGACTCGCATCGATCGCGGAATGGAAGGCCGAAAAGAACACGGGCGCCTACACCACTCTCGCCAGCATGTGTCTGAGACCAAGAAGCCTCTGGAGGATTCTGAGGTATTGGCGGGAATCACCGGAACTTGCCCGTCGTTTCGCCGCCCGCTTCTATCCGGAGGCGACTCACGTCATCACCGGACATTCGCATCGACAGAACATCGACAGGCGTCGTGCACCGACCGTCATCAACACCGGATCGTTCATCTTTCCGGGGCGTCCCAGATGCGTGGTGCTGGATGGAGACGATCTTCAGGTTGTTGCCCTCAAAAAGACCGGCGACGCCTGGTCGCTCGACTTGAAGAGGAAACCACTCCTGCAAGACTCTCTGGAAGGCGCTTCGGAGGAATCAGGACGCCATGGCATCAGCCTGAAGCTCTGAGAAAACCGTCTGCTCAGAAGATCTCGTCCAGCATTCGTGAGGCATCGTTCAATCGATCCAAGGCCACGTCACAGGTCTCCCCCATTCCCTCGAAGAGTCTCACCAGAGATTCCGTTGCGACGTTTCCAGCCGCTCCAGGAGCGAATGGGCATCCACCAAGACCACGGCAGCTTCCGTCGAAACGGCGCGTTCCGAGGTCCCAGGCACGGCGTGCGCAGGCCAATGCTCGCCCCTCGGTGTCGTGCAGGTGGAGGACCACCTCCTCGAGAGGTCGCACGCCCCCGACATGCTCGAGAAGTTCTTCGATCTCCTCGGGCCTCGCGACACCAAGTGTTTCACCGAGATCAAGCTCATCCACACCGATCGCAAGCAGACGATGGCAGACATCCAGCACGGCAGAGGGAGCGATGCGTCCCTCATACGGACAGGCGACCACGCAGCTGACGTACCCGCGAACCGGCACCCCGGCCCGGTGGGCGCCCTCGACGACAGGCACGAATCGCTCGATTGATTCCTCGATCGAAGCCCTGATGTTGTGTCCGGCGAAGGATTCACTTGCGGCAGTGAAGATGGAGACCTTGTCAGCTGAAGCGACGAGAGCAGCTTCAAGTCCGCGTTCGTTCGGCACGAGAGCCGAGTAGACCACACCATCACGACGTTGAATGCGTGAAAAAACCTCTGCAGTGTCGGCCAACTGCGGGATGACATCCGGACGCACGAAGCTGCCGACCTCGATCTCCGGCAATCCGCTCAGGGACAAGGCGTCGATGAAAGCGACCTTCGTCTCGAGAGGGACGAGCTCGGATTCATTCTGAAGACCATCCCGAGGGCCGACTTCACAGAGATGGAGTCGATCGGACGAGGACTGTTCAGGCGAAAGCGTCATTCCACCGAATCTCCATCGGAATCCTTGGACAACTGATCGCGTTCTTCACGGATCATGCGCCGCATGAGCACCAGAAAGATGGATGCGACACCGATTGTGGCGATCACGCCCAGCACCAGAAGCCAGATCTCCGGCCCCACGGTGAAACCGGCGGGTTCCTGTCCCGGTGCGGCTGGTATCACGGCGACACTCCGGGCAGAAAACGAAAATCATCACGAACGGTAGCGACATGAGTCTCACCGTCTGATGCGATCATCAGGGAGACATCCACATCGGAATAATCGTATTTCAACATGCCGAATGCGATCGGAGAGGCCCCGAGCATCGGTGCGATCGTGCTGCTGGTGATCCAGCCGATCTGAGGCCCGAGATGAACCTCGCCTGAAGCACCCTCGAGTGCGGCGAAGACCTGAGTCCCGGCCACTGGCATGCATGCTGGATCGAGCGAGATCGCTCGAAGGCGCTGCTTGGGATGCCCGAGGTTGTGCACGCGTGCGACGATTTCCTGTCCGAGATAACAGCCTTTGTTGAAACTGACCCGGCTCTCCAACAGGCCGCTCTCATGGGGAATCGAATCACTTCCGAAATCAACATTGAAAAGAGGCGTGCCGCCTTCGATGCGAGCGGTGTTGTAGGCGGACCAGCCGACAGGTCGGATGCGCTGCTTGGTTTCGGACTCCCAGTCCATCAGCGTGTCCCAGACCGACTCGACGCATGAACGATCGAAGATCAGAGCCACACCAGGCTCTCCCACTTCATCCAACCCGACCATCGTCACGGGAACGCTTCCAAGAATTCCCTCGGTCACCTCCTCAGCGCCGGGCGCCGCACCCTCTTCGAGCAGCTCACCGAGGGCGACCAGGCATGCAGGCCCGTAGAGCCGGACCTGCGCGAAGGCTTCGATGTCGAGAGACATCTCGGCATCCTCGGCGAAGAGAAAGGCATCCAGAGAATCAAACGTCTCCTGAGCCGCATGAAGATCGACCTCGAGCAAGGTGCGATCCGGAAGATTCGCCACCAGGAGATCGGAGACGATGCGGCCTCTCCGATTCAACCAGAATGATCGGGTGGTGCGTCCAGGGGGTAGTTTCGCAACCCCCTGTGTGATCATTCGATCGAGAAAATCGAGTCGGTCCGATCCGGTCAGAACGATGACCGACCGGTGGACGGCGTCGAGCACGCCGCAACAACGTCGCATCGCGGCGTACTCCGGTTCGATCGGTCCGAATGACTCCACGATCTCGCAACAATGCTCCTCGGAGCCGCCATCGGGACCGTAGGGGATGTAGGTGAGTTCGAATTTCGCAGATTGGTCGCCCGTCTCAGACACGGGACGATCTGCACGGCTCACACGATCTGAAAAAAGTTCGGTCTGTTTGGAGACCCATTGGTGATGCTGGTTGCGTAGTGGCGATTGGTAGCCCATCCTGTGTCATTCCTTAGAATCTGCGGGTCTGCATTCTAGACGGATTCACGGTCGAACATCTCAGATTACACCCACGAGAATGATTGGAACTGACATGCCCCTCAATACCGCCCTGCTGAAACGCCTTTGCGAGGTCCCTGGAATTCCGGGACGAGAAGAACGGGTCTGCGCCGTCGTCAAGAAGGAGATCAAGGGCCTCTTCGATTCGACGCGCATCGATGCGATGGGGAGCCTGATCTGCACGAAGAAGGCGAATGGAAAGGGCCGCAAGAAAAAGCCGACCAAGGTCATGATCGCCGCTCACATGGATGAAATCGGGTTTTATGTCCGTCACATCGACGACAGAGGCTATCTATGGGTCAACCCTGCAGGTGGCTTCGATCCTCGCAACCTCTTTTCGAGGCGAGTCATGGTGTGCACCGAGAAAGAGGATCTCATCGGCGTGATGAATCCCGGAGGCCGACCCGTGCACATCGCCACTCCAGAGGATCGCAAGAAGGTTCCGGATACGAATGAATTCTTCATCGATCTCGGCATGTCCCCCAAGGACGTCGCCAAGAACGTTCGCATCGGTGACTTCGTCGTCATGCATGAACCCTTCCTCGAGCAGCCTGAAGCGGTTGTTTCCAAGGCATTGGACAACCGAATCGCATGCTACATCGCCATCGAAGCGGTCAGGAAGATCTCGAAGGCACGGGGCGCGATGGGCTCTCATGACTGCGAAATCGTGGTCGCATTCACCACTCAGGAAGAAGTCGGCCTCAGAGGTGCCATGGTTGCCGCGAATTCCATCCAAGCCGATGTGGGCATCGGACTTGATGTCACCCTGTGCTGCGATACCCCGGGCATTCCCGATGACCAGCGCGTGACTCGTCGGGGTGATGGCACTGCGGTTCTGGTCCAGGACGGTTCGATGATCTCGGATCACAAGCTGGTGGATGATTTCTGCGCCACGGCCCGAAAGCACAAGATCCCATATCAACGGGCGATCCTCCCACGAGGCGGTCAGGATGGTGCCGCGATACAGCGTTCAGGAAACGGAGCCCGATGCATCGCTCTCACCTGCGGAACACGCTACATCCATACCGTCACGGAATCGGCTCAGAAAGCCGATCTTCAGGCCTCAGTCGATCTTCTGAGCGCCTGGTTGACGAGCTGCTCCTGATCAAAGCGCTCAGGACACAGGACGATCGCCTCCGAAAATGCGAGCATGAATCAATGCCGCGATTTCGGAGGCGCCGTCGTTTTGAACCCTCCGGGAGAGCTTCTGATGCATGTCATGTACGGCGGAATCATCGTGAAGCAGCCGCTGAAGCAGTGCACCAAGTGACGCCAGATTGGCCGTGGGATCGATCGCATCCTGGACCAGACAGGCCGCACCCTCGTTCACCAGAGACTCGGCGTTGAATCGCTGATGGAGATCTTTGTGCCACGGATAGGGCACGAAGATCGCGGGAACATGGTTCGCAGCCACCTCGGCGACCGAATTGGCGCCTGCTCTGGAGATTGCGAGATCCGCCGCCCCCCAGGCCAGCCCGATGTGTTCGAGAAAATCGATGACGGTGGCCTGAATGCCCGCAGAGGCATAGGTCTGTTCCAGGAAGGACTTCTCACGTTCACCGGAAAGATGCAGGACCTGCCAACCCTCCAGATCTTCAGGGTGACTTTGAATGAAGGCACGCATGAATCTATTCAAGGAAGACGCCCCTTGAGAGGCACCGGTGACCAGCAAGGTGGGCCGGTTGGTGGCCATTCCAAGACGCTCTCGACACGACAAGGCATCACCAGGAGCCAGAGCGATCCGACGGATGGGGAAATCGGTTCTTCCTGAAAGATTTGCCAGTGACATGCCCTGCTGAAGCGGAAGTGCCGTCAGGACATCATCACATTGGCGGGCGACCCATTGATTCGCACGCCCTGGCACCGCATCAAGATTGAGAAGCATGCTGGGGACCCCCTTCTTGCGAGCTGCCCGCACCACAGGAGCGCTGACAAACCCTCCGAGAGCCAGCACCAGAGACGCCTGATCGGCAGACAATGACTCGCCGGCGACCCGCGTCCCTCGATTCAGTCCACGAAGAAATCGAACCAATCCTGCCGGCCGAAGACCCAGCGGAGCTGCGGGAATCGGGAGGAAGTCAGCACCCGCTCCCTCGAGCATGGTCCGGTCGATCTCGCGATCCGAACAGTAGAAACGACAACGGATTTCTGGATTCAGAGACTGCAGGCGTTCCGCGATGGCCAGTCCGGGGCTGAGATGCCCTCCGGAACCACCTCCTGCGAAGACGACGCAAGACGTCATAGCGCACCAGCTTCAACGGGTGGAGGATGTGTGGAGCGTGTTGACGCCCTCTTCTGATCAAGCGTCTCCGCGGCTCGTTCGATTGCGGGAAGCAGCCCCAGGAAGAATGCGGTGAGAATCCAACCGGTTCCGCCGCGACTGATCAGCGGAAGCGCGATGCCC